>CAZGTK010000427.1:0-2651 GCA_964528415.1 uncultured Burkholderiales bacterium
GCGGAGGACGTGTCGATCACACGCGCCATCATCACGATGGCGCACCAGCTGCAGATGAAGGTGCTCGCCGAGGGCGTCGAAAGCGAAGGGCAGGCGGCGCTGCTGGCCGCCAACCAGTGCGACCAGATGCAGGGCTACTGGTTCAGTGCCGCACAGCCGGCGACAGCGGTCGAGACGATGCTGCGCGACGGCCGGCAGATCGATCCGGCCCTGCTCGGCCGGCGTTCGCGGCAGCGCACATTGCTGCTCGTCGACGACGAGGAGAACATCGTCGCCGCGCTGCGCCGGCTGCTGCGCGCCGAAGGCTGGCGGGTGCTGAGTGCCACCAGCGCCGAGCAGGCGCTGCAGCTGATGGCACGGCACGAGGTCGACGTGATCCTGTCCGACCAGCGCATGCCGAGCATGACCGGCGTCGAGCTGCTGCGCCGGGCCAGGCAGCTGTACCCGGAAACGATCCGGCTGGTGCTGTCGGGCTACACCGAGCTGCAGTCGATCACCGACGCGATCAACGAGGGGGCGATCTACAAGTTTCTCGCCAAACCCTGGGACGACGAGCAGCTGCGGACGCACTTGCGCGAGGCCTTCGCGTTGAAGGAGATGGCCGACCAGAACCGCCGCCTCAACCGGGAGGTGCAGGCTGCCAACCGGGAACTGGCTGACTTGAACCAGCGGCTGCAGACGCTGCTGAGTGCGCAGCGCGAGAAGAGCGAGCGCGAGGTCGGCAGCCGCGAGGCGGCGCAGGAACTGCTGGATGCCGTGCCGGTGCCTGTGTTCGGCGTCGACGACGAAGGCCTGCTGGTATTCGCTAACGCGCCAGCCCAGGCCTTGCTCGGACTTGAGGGCGACCTGCTGGGCCGACCTGCGACCGAGCTGCTGCCGCAGACCTTGCAGCAGGTGCTGGAAGGTGCCTCCATGCTGGTGATGCTGGCGAGGCGGCGCTGGTGGGCGATGAGCCAGCTGTTGAGCGGCAAGGCGCGCGGCCGCCTGATGGTGTTGCTGCCGCAAGCCGGAGCGTCGACATGACCGCCCCCACAACTCTCGTTGCGCCGCCGGTGGCGCTGACACACCTGTTCCGTCACAGCCTGCGCGACGGGCGGGTGCATCCGCTGATGCACATCGTGCAGCGCTATCGCCAGGAGGCGCCAAGATGACCACGGCCTGTCACCACATCGCCCGCGACGAGTTGATCGCTGCGCTACGCGATCTGCCCCCGCTGCCTTCGGTCGTGCTCGATCTGATCACGTCGCTGGGCCATGAGGAACTCGGCACCTCGCAGTACGCCGCCAAGATCTCCCGCGACCAGGCGCTGGCTGCCAAGACCTTGCGCTTGGCCAACTCGTCGTTCTACGGACGAGGCAGGCAGGTCCGCTCGGTCTCCGAGGCGATCACCGTACTCGGCCTGCGCACGGTGCGCTACGTCGTCACGGCCGCCGGCATGGCCGGTAGTTTCCGCCACCACCCTACTTTCGACCACGACACGTTCTGGCGCCACTCGATCGGCAGTGCCCTGTGCGCGCAGGCCCTGGCCGGTGAACTGGGGCGCGACGACTGCGACCTGGCGTTCACGGTCGGTCTGCTGCACGACATCGGGCGACTGGCGCTGGCCAGCGCCTTTACGTCGGCCTACGCTGAGGTCGTGCAATGGCGGCGGGACAACGACTGTCCCGATGACGTCGCCGAACGCGCCGTGCTCGGTATCGATCACGCCGAGGTCGGCGGGCTGATCGCACGGCAGTGGAACTTCGCGCCGGCCATCGTCGATGCCATCCGCCAGCACCACGCACCGCCGGACGTCGCCGAGGTCACGTTGACGGGCATCGCGCATGTGGCCGATGCCGTTGCCCACGCTCTCGGCCTGGCCGGCGACGCCGACGAGGCGGTGCCGGCACTGGTGCTGCCGGTCTGGGCCGCCTGCCGCCTGGACGACGCGGCCTGCATGCGCTTGTTCGCGCACACCGAGGCGCAATTCGAGACCATTTGCGAAGCGTTGCTTCGTTGAAGGCCATGACCGAATCCGAACTCATCTCGCTGCAGCGCGCGAACCAGGAACTACGCGCGCTGAACGAAACCCTGCGCAGCGCCCAGGACCAGTTGCTGCAGTCCGAACGGCTGGCGTCGATCGGGCAGCTCGCCGCTGGCGTGGCGCACGAGATCAACAACCCGATCGGCTATGTCTTCTCGAATTTCGGCACGCTGGAGGTCTATCTCGAGCGTCTGTTCGAGATGCTTGAAGCGTACGAGGAGGCGGAAGCGGCGCTGGCCGGGAGCAGCATCGCGGCCCGGCTCGCGGCCATGCGTGAGCGGGTCGAGCTCGAATACCTGAAGCAGGACATCCCGCTGCTGATGGGCGAGTCCAAGGAAGGCCTTTCCCGGGTGCGCAAGATCGTCCAGGACCTGAAGGACTTCTCGCGTGTCGACACCCACCAGGAGTGGGTCTGGGCGTCGCTGCACCAGGGCATCGACTCCACGCTGAACATCGTCGCCAACGAGATCAAGTACCGGGCCGAGGTCCGCCGGGAGTACGGCGAGCTGCCCGACATCGAATGCCTGCCGTCGGAGCTGAACCAGGTGTTCCTGAACCTGCTCGTCAACGCGGTCCATGCGATCGGCCCGCAGCGCGGCCTGATCATCGTGCGCAGCGGCGACGCCGG
>CAZGTK010000428.1:0-2644 GCA_964528415.1 uncultured Burkholderiales bacterium
CGTCTTCCTCGCCGGCCTGGCCGGTCTCGAGCGAGCCGAGGCAGCCGAGCTCGCCTTCGACGCTGACACCGATCGCGTGCGAGAACTTCACCACCTCGCGGGTGACGGCGACGTTGTACTCGTAGGAGGACGGCGACTTGCCGTCTTCCAGCAGCGAGCCGTCCATCATCACGCTCGAGAAACCGGAGCGGATTGCACCCATGCAGATCGCCGGGCTCTGGCCGTGGTCCTGGTGCATGACGATCGGGATGTTCGGATAGGCCTCGACGGCGGCGTCGATCAGGTGGCGCAGGAAGGCTTCGCCGGCGTATTTGCGCGCGCCGGCCGAGGCCTGCATGATCACCGGGCTGTCGGTCTCGTCCGCCGCCTGCATGATGGCCTGCACCTGCTCCAGGTTGTTGACGTTGAACGCCGGGATGCCATAGCCGTTCTCGGCGGCGTGATCCAGCAGCTGTCTCATGGATACCAGGGCCATCGTTTTCCTCCTGTGGGAAGTCCAGTCAAGAAATCGTCACGTCTTGCGGCGCCTGCCCTTGGGCGGCGCCTTGAGGCTTTGCATGATGCGGTACTCACCGACCCGCACCACCTTGAGAGTGTTGGTGCGGCCCGCGAGGCCCACCGACTCGCCGATCGTGAGCACGATGAGGTCGCCCTCGTTGACGGCGCCGCGGCGCAGCAGCTCGTCCTCCGCGGCGCGCAGGGTCTCCTCGCGGTCCTCGGACGGCGAATTGAAGCGGATCGGGTGCACGCCGCGGTACAGCGAAACCTTGCGCCGGGTCTCCACCACCGAGGTCAGCGCGTAGATCGGCAGGCCCGGGTTCATCCGCGACATCCACAGCGCGGTCGAGCCCGACTGCGTCAGCGCTCCGATCGCCTTGCACTTGAGGTGATACGCGGTGAACACCGCGGCCATCGCGATCGACTGGTCGATGCGCGTGAACACCTGGTCCATGAAGTCGCGGTCGAGCGAGATCTCCATCTGCCGCTCGGCCTCGCGGCAGACGCGGTCCATCGCCTCGATCGTCTCCACCGGGTACTGGCCCACCGCCGACTCGGCCGACAGCATCACCGCGTCGGTGCCGTCCAGCACCGCGTTGGCGACGTCGGAGACCTCGGCGCGGGTCGGCACGGAATTGGTGATCATCGACTCCATCATCTGCGTCGCCGTGATGGTGAGCTTGTTGCGCGCGCGTGCCATCTTGATCATGCGCTTCTGCAGCGCCGGCACCACCGCGTCGCCGATCTCCACCGCGAGGTCGCCGCGCGCCACCATGATCGCGTCGGACTCGTCGAGGATGTCCGACAACGCGTCGATCGCCTCGGCGCGCTCGATCTTGGCCACCAGCTGGGAGCGGCCGCCGGCCTCCTGCATCAGTTGCCGCGCGATGCGCATGTCCTCGCCGCTGCGCGGGAACGACACGGCCAGGTAGTCGGCCTTGATCTCCGCCGCGGTCTTCATGTCGTCGATGTCCTTTTCGGTCAGCGCGGGCGCGGTCAGGCCGCCGCCGCGCCGGTTGATGCCCTTGTTGTTCGAGAGCACCCCGCCGGTGACCACGCGGGTGTGGATCTCGGCGCCCCGGACCCGCTCCACCTCGAGCACGATGCGGCCGTCGTCCAGCAGCAGGACCGCGCCCTTGTCGACGTCGCGCGGCAACTCCTTGTAGTCGAGCCCGACCCGCTCGTCGTTGCCGAGCTCGCAGCCGGCGTCGAGGATGAAGCGGCTGCCCGGCTTCAGCGTGACCTTGCCGCGCTCGAACCTGCCGACCCGGATCTTGGGTCCCTGCAGGTCGGCCAGGATGCCGACCGTGCGCCCCTTCGTGCGCGCCAGCGAGCGCACGAGCTCGGCGCGCTTGGCGTGCTCCGCGGCGGTGCCGTGCGAGAAATTCATGCGCACCACGTCGACACCGGCCTCCACCATGCGTTCGAGCACGTCGGCGCTCGAGGACGCGGGACCGAGGGTCGCAACGATCTTGGTTCGACGGATCATCAGGCGGTCTCTGCGGCTTGTTTCAGGCCCCGCAGTCTAGCTCGAAACCATTGCCGCAACCGCCTTTCCTAGCCGGACGCCCGCTGCTCCAGGATTTCCACCGCGGGCAGCGTCTTGCCCTCGAGAAACTCGAGAAACGCGCCGCCGCCCGTCGAGATGTACGAGACCCGGTCGGCGATGCCGTACTTGGCGATGGCCGCGAGCGTGTCGCCGCCGCCGGCGATGGAGAACGCCTCCGACTCGGCGATGGCGTGGGCCAGCGTCTTGGTGCCCTCGGCGAACGCGTCGAACTCGAACACGCCCACCGGTCCGTTCCAGACCACGGTTCCCGCCTTCTTGACGATGTGCGCCAGCGCGCGCGCCGACTGCGGCCCGATGTCGAGAATCATGTCGTCGTCGGCCACGTTCTCGGTCGCCTTGAGTTCCGCCTTGGCGTCGGCCTTGAACTCCTTGGCGCAGACCACGTCGATCGGGATCGGCACGCCGCCGCCGCGGGCCTCCATCGCCTGCAGCACGGCCTTGGCCTCGCCCGCCAGGTCCGGCTCCGCGAGCGACTTGCCGATCTTGCCGCCGACGGCGAGGATGAACGTGTTGGCGATGCCGCCGCCGACCACCAGCTGGTCGACCTTCTCCGCGAGGTTGCGCAGGATGGTGAGC
>CAZGTK010000429.1:0-2638 GCA_964528415.1 uncultured Burkholderiales bacterium
CTCGGCAGCCGCAACGGCGACGACCCCCCGCCGCCGGCCGCGGCCGGCGGCGAGGCGCTCGCCGGCCTGCTCGCCGGCCGCCTGGAGAAGCTGCTGCTCGAGCCCGGGCGCGTGCTGGTGGGCAACGCCGGCGTGCTGCTGACGCGCGTGGAATACCTCAAGCACGGCGAGGAGCGGAACTTCGCCGTGGTGGACGCGGCCATGAACGACCTCATGCGGCCAGCGCTCTACGATGCCTACCACGCGATCGAGCCGGTCATCGAGGGCGGCGCGGCCGCCGGCGTCTACGACGTCGTCGGCCCGGTGTGCGAGACCGGCGACTTCCTCGGCCATGGACGAGAATTGTCAGTTTCCGCCGGTGATCTGCTCGCCGTGCGCTCGGCCGGGGCCTACGGCATGAGCATGAGCTCCAACTACAACACCCGTCCGCGCGCGGCGGAAGTGATGGTGGACGGCCGTGAAGCGCACCTCGTGCGAGAGCGGGAAACCGTCGAACAGCTGTTCGCGCAGGAGAAGCGGCTGCCCGCGTAAGCGCGCCGCGGCGTGCATAAACGCAACACTTCGGCACAAAAATTGCACAACTCGTTGATGCGACGTTGTTCGTTGACGAATCACACCCTAGAATGCCGTCAGCGAACCGCGCGATCGAGTGACGCAGCAGGTCGCGCCGAATGAGAGCGTTCGCGTCGGCCGCTTCAGGAGGTTGAGGCGGATCCGAGTTGCGTCATCCATCACAACTCGAAAGGAGACGTAAAGATGGCGACTCGCACGAAAGCTGCAGGCAAGAAGAAGCCGGCGAAGAAAGCGCCGGCGAAGCGCAAGGCTCCGGCCAAGAAGGCGCCGGCGAAGAAGAAGGCGGCCCCGAAGAAGAAGGCCCCGGCCAAGAAGGCGCCGGCGAAGAAGAAGGCGGCCCCGAAGAAGAAAGCGGCGCCGAAGAAGAAGGCCGCAGCCAAGAAGAAGCCGGCGGCGAAGAAGAAGGCCGCCCCGAAAAAGAAGGCCGCAGCCAAGAAGAAGCCCGCGGCAAAGAAGAAGGCGGCGCCGAAGAAGAAGGCCGCCAAGCGACCAGCGAAGCGCAAGGCCGCCAAGCGGGTCGTCATCAAGGGCGCGCTGGGCGCCTGACCCGAACAACGGGGCGGATCCTTCCGCCCCGTTCCGTTTTCTCCCCGTCGTCGAACGCAGCGCAGGCCGTGTCGGGCATCCGACACGCCGGGTCGCCGCCGATCCCCCGAAAGCCTCCCGCCGCTCGCAACGCGCCGCGCCACCGGCTCGCGCGCGCGGCGCCGGACCGGCCCGCATCGCCCTGGCACCTGTCTTGCTGAGCCGAAGGCGAGCGCCGGCGTGCCTTGCGCCGGCGGCGGACTCACGGCGGTGCGCCATGAACATCGGGCTTGCGATCTACGAACTGCTGCAGGCGGCATTCTGCGGCGCCTTTGTCCTGGCGGCGGGCATCCTGCCGGCGATGCTGGTTTGCCGCCTCGAGCGCCGGCGGCGCGAGGGTCCGGCCTACCTGCTTCGCGTCGGCATCGTCGTGCGCGACGCCGCCGTCCTGGACGGCGCGGCCGACGGGGTCGGCCGTTACATGAACGCGACGATCTACGCCGAGGTGATCTTCAAGGGCATCGCCTACCGTTTCGACCGCATCGCGCCGGCCGCCTACAAGCAGGCGCTGCAGCCGGCCGAGCTGTTCCTCGAGCCGGGCATCGTCTACGTCGCGCGCTAGCGCGTGCGCACGGCCGCGCCGGCGGCGGCGCCGCTTCGGCCCGCGAGCGCCCACCACATCCGCGCCCCCAGCAGCGCCGCGAGCACCGCGCCGGCGGCGAGCGGCAGCCGGATGTCGGCCTTCACCAGCCACCACCAGTGGATCACGCCGGCGATCGCGATCGCGTAGACGAGCCGGTGCAGGCGCTGCCACCGGCGCGCGCCGAGCCGCCGTACCATGGCGTTGGTGGAGGTGACCGCCAGCGGGATCAGCAGCACGAAGGCGGTGAAGCCGACGGTGATGTAGGGCCGCTTGAGCACGTCCTTGACGATGGCGCCGAGGTCGAAGAACTGGTCCAGCACCAGGTAGGTGGAGAAGTGCAGCGCGGCGTAGAAGAACGCGAACAGGCCCAGCATCCGCCGCAGCCGCAGCAGCCAGTTCCAGCCCAGCCAGCGCCGCAGCGGCGTCACCGCCAGCGTGACGAGCAGGAACGTGAGGGTCCAGCGGCCCGTGGAGTGGGTGATGAACTCGATCGGGTTGGCGCCGAGGCCGCCGCTGAACCCGAGCCAGACGAGCCGCGCGAGCGGCAGCAGGGCGAGCGCGAACAGCACGCGCTTGAGCCCTTCCACCCGGCGCGGGGCCAACTGGGCGAGCGTCGTTGCCACCGGGTCGCCGCCGTCAATAGTTCTTCTTGAGATCCATGCCCGCATAGAGCGAGGCCACCTGCTCGGCGTAGCCGTTGAACGGCAGCGTCTCGCGCTTGAAGAACTCGCCGATGCGCCGTTCCTTCGCCTGGCTCCAGCGCGGATGGTCCACGGCCGGGTTGACGTTGGAATAGAAGCCGTACTCGTTGGGCGCCGAGCGGTTCCACGACGTCTGCGGGGGGAACTCGGTGAAGCGCACGCGCACGATCGACTTCGCGCTCTTGAAGCCGTACTT
>CAZGTK010000430.1:0-2607 GCA_964528415.1 uncultured Burkholderiales bacterium
GGGCTTCGCCGACTTCCGCATCGAGTCGACGCAGGTGGCCCTCTCGCCCGACAAGAAGGACATCTTCATCACGGTGAACGTGGCGGAGGGCGAGCGCTACAAGATCTCCGACGTGAAGCTCGCCGGCGACCTCATCCTGACCGAGCAGGAGCTGAACCCCTACGTGCTGGTCAAGCCCGGCCAGACCTACTCCCAGCGCGTGATCACCCAGAGCGCCGACCTCATCCGGCTGCGCCTCGGCGAGGACGGCTACGCCTTCGCCACCGTGGAGCCGGTGCCCGAGCTCGACAAGGAGGCGAAGACCGCCGCGATCACGCTGTACGTGGAGCCGAAGAACCGCGTGTACGTGCGCCGCGTCAACTTCAACGGCGCCTCCGCCGTCAACGACGAGGTGTTCCGGCGCGAGGTCCGGCAGTTCGAGGGGGGCTATCTCTCCAACAGCAAGCTCGAGCGCTCGAAGGTCCGCCTGCAGCGGTTGCCGTACATCGAGAAGGTCGAGGTCAACACGAACCCGGTCCCCGGCACGCCCGACCTGGTGGACGTCGACTTCGCCATCGAGGAAGGCCTGCCGGGCCAGTTCGGCGGCGGCGTCGGCTATTCCGAGTCGCAGAAGTTCCTGCTGAACGGCAGCTTCGTGCACACCAATTTCCTCGGCACGGGCAACCGCATATCCGCGGACGTGAGCACGGGCGAGTACCGCACGATCTACAGCGTGTCCCACACGGACCCGTACACGACGATCGACGAGGTGAGCCGCACCCTCAGCATGGCCTACCGCGACATCACGCAGTACACCTCGGGCGCCTCGGACTTCTCCACCGAGACGTTCACGGCCTCGGTCGAGTACGGCTACCCGATCACCGAGTACCAGCGGCTCATCTTCGGCATCAGCTGGCAGGAGTCGAACCTGCTCGCCGACACCTTCAGCAGCGCCCAGGCCAAGGAGTGGGTGCAGAGCAACGGCGACAGCTTCGCCGAGAAGGCGACGGGTGGGGCCGAGATCTACGGCACCAATTTCTCGAGCTTCGACCTCGTGGCCGGCTGGGTCTTCGACAGCCGCAACCGCGCGCTCTTCGCCGACCGCGGGGCGCGCCACCGGCTGATCGCGTCGAGCACGATCCCCGGCGCCGAGGTCGAGTACTACACGCTGAACTACAACGGCACCCAGTACGTGCCGCTCGGCCGCTACTTCACGCTCGGCATCAACGTCGACCTCGGGTTCGGCGACAGCTTCGGGGACACGACCGCGATCGTCCCCTTCAAGAACTACTTCGCGGGCGGCCCGGACTCGGTGCGCGGCTTCCGCGAGAACTACCTGGGGCCGCGCGACAGCTTCGGCAATCCGTACGGCGGCAACGCGCAGGTGGGCGCGCAGACCGAGCTGATCCTGCCGATCCCGGAAAAGTGGCGGTCGAGGTCGCGGCTCACGCTGTTCTACGACATCGGCAACGTGTTCTCCACGGGCGGCGTGAGCTTCACCGCCCCGGACCGCATCACGCCGATCGATTATGATTTCGACCTGGGCAACCTGAAGCAGTCGGTCGGCCTGTCGGCCCAGTGGCTGGCGCCGCTCGGCCTGTTCCGGTTCAGCTACGGCTTCCCGCTGAACGACGAGAAGCCGACGGCCCTGTCGTACGGCGACGAGACCGAGGAGTTCCAGTTCTCCATCGGCGGCGCTTTCTAGAGTCGGTTTTGAAACGAGGATCGCAAGCAATGACCAGATCGAGGAATTTCCTGCCCGCCCTGCTGGCTCTCGCGCTGCTGGCGCCGGGCCTCGCGGCCGCGCAGGCCGCGACCGGCGTGAAGATCGGCGTCGTGAACTTCGCGCGCCTGATCCAGGAGTCGCCCCAGGCCAAGACGGCGCTGAAGGCGCTCGAGGAGGAGTTCTCGCCGCGCCAGCGCGACCTGCTCGCGAAGCAGAACGAGCTGAAGGACCGCCAGGCCAAGCTGCAGAAGGATGCCCAGGTGATGGGCGCCGAGGAGCGGCGCAACGCCGAGAACAAGTTCCGCGACGACGAGCGCGACCTCGGCCGCCGGCTGAACGAGTTCCAGGAGGACTTCAACCTGCGCCGCAACGAGGAAATCAACAAGTTGCAGCGCGACCTTCTCAAGGAAGTCCAGGCCTTCGCCAAGGCCAAGGGCTACGACCTGATCGTCGGGGAGGGCGTCATCTACGCCGGCCAGAACGTCGACCTGACGGCCCAGATCCTCGCGAGCGTCGAGGCCAGCTTCAAGGCCAAGGCGGGCGGCAAGCCCTGAGCGCGGCCGCAGCCCATGCCCGCGCGCCAGAGGTCGGTCCCGGAGGGCGGCGCCCCGTGGCGATGACGCTGGGATCCCTCGCCGTGCGGCACGGCTGCGAGCTGCGGGGTGACCCGGACGCGACGGTGACCCACGTCGCCACGCTGTCCGGCGCCGGCCCCGGCGCGCTCACGTTCCTCGCCAATCCGCAGTACCGGCGCCAGCTCGGCGCGACGCGCGCCACTGCCGTCGTGCTCGCCGCCGGCGACGCGGCGGGCTGCCCCGCGGCCTGCCTGGTCAGCGCCAACCCCTACCTCGCCTATGCGCGCATGGCGGCGGACCTGCACCCGCCGGCCCCGGCACGGGCGG
>CAZGTK010000431.1:0-2599 GCA_964528415.1 uncultured Burkholderiales bacterium
GGCAGGATCACCGCCGAGAACTCCTTCGCCTTGCCCGCCGCGTACGACATCGGGAAGACCGCCATTTCGAGCGTGCCGTTTTGCAGCGCATCGAACTGCGCGACCGGCTTGATGCCCAGCGAACTCGACGGGAAGATCCGGAACCTGATGTTCTTGTCGTGCTTCGTCACTTCCTCGACGAACACCCGCGCGGCGAGGTCGCGGCCGTCGGCATTGGCCTTGAACTGGTGCGAGATCTTGATTTCCTGCGCGTTGGCGCCGGCACTCGCGCCGAAGGCGAACGCCAGCGCCGCCACCAGTGCCACGCCGATCCGGACCGTGCTTGCCATGCTGTCTCCCTTGTCGTGGGCGCGGCCCGCAGGGGGGCCGTCACCGTGTTCTGATCGTGACCGGCGTCGAATATGCGTGGTGCCGCGCCGGCCTGTCAACCGGGTCGAACCCTCCCTGGCCGCTATCCGAAGGTCACGCGCATGGCCTCGGCAGCCTCGCGCAGCCGCGGCACCTGGCCGAGCAGTTCGTCGAGCGTCATGCGCCCCTCGGGCGCCTGCACCGCGACCGCCGCGCACGCGCGTTGCCGATCCAGCATGACGGGCACGGCGATCGCGTTCAGGCCGCGCAGGTGCTCGGAGCGGTTGATGCCGATGCGTCGCCGGCGCGTCTCGGCCAGCTCTCGCGCGAGCGCCTCGCGGTCGACGATCGTCGCACCGGTATAGCCGCGCAGCGACAATTGCGCGAGCAGTCGCTCGCGCTGCAGCTTCGGCAACAGGCTGAGCAACAGCTTGCCGCTGGAGGTGGCGTGCAGCGGCACGTGCGATCCAGGCGCGAGCATCATCCGCAGCGGCCACGAGGTCTCGACGCGATCGAGGTAGACGACGTCGGTGCCTGCGAGCGCGGTGAGATTGCAGGTCTCGCCGATCGTGTCGACCAGCCGCTGCAGGATCGCGCGGCGCTGCTGGCGCGCGGGCCCGTTCATCAGCGCATCGATCGCGACCCGCTCGATGCGCACACCGAGTTGAAGGCGACGTCCCGCAGGCTCGCGGCTCAGCAGCCCCGCCGACTGCAGCTGGCCGACGAGGCGGTGCACGGTCTGCTTCGGCAGCGCAAGCGCCTCGACCACCTCGGCCAGCGTGCAGCCGTCGGACTGCGCGGCGACCACTTCGAGTACACGGAACGCCCTCACCGCCGCCGCGTTGGACTGGTTGCTCTGCATCCGGGACTCCGTCTTCGCTACGCATCACAAAGTACATTAATCGGGACTCTGTTGCACCGCAATTCTGCATAACATGATTCCAATCCCGCGCCACGCCAAGGCCCATTCGATCCTTCAAGAAGGCCCGACGCGCGGGACATCCGGCCGACCCGGCCGCACCGACGAGGAGACAACGATGCCTGCACCGAACCGAGCCGCCCACTCCAGGAAACCCGACCCGTCGCGCCGCGCCCTGCTGTCGGCCGCTGGTGCGCTTGCGTTGTCGCCCGCGCTGTCGCGGGCCGAGGAGAAGTTCCCGTCGCGGCCGATCGAATTCGTCGTGCCGTGGGGCGCCGGCGGCGGCGCCGATCAACTGGCACGGCGCACCGGCAAGCTGCTCGAGGCCGAGCTCAAGGTGTCGCTGCCGGTTCTGAACATCGCCGGCGCCACCGGCAATACCGGCACCGCCAAGCTGCTGTCGGCGCCGGCCGACGGCCACACCATCTGCGTGCTGATCGGCGACACGCTCGCCACGCTGGCCGGCGGCAAGGGTCGCTGGAAGCTGGCGGACATCACGCCGCTGGGCGTGATGATCCGCCAGCCCAGCGGGCTGTTCGTGAAGAACGATGCGAAGTGGAAGAACTTCGCCGAACTGCTCGCCGACGCGCGCACGCACGAACTGAAGGTCGGCGTCACCGGCTTCGGCAGCGTCGACGAGATCCTGGTCAACCAGATGAACGCGAAGGGCTACAAGTTCCGCGTGGTGCCCTTCGCCGCACCCGGCGAGCGCTACACCTCGGTGCTCGGCGGCCACGCCGACATCGTGATCGAGCAGGCCGGCGACGTGCGCTCGTTCCTCGCGAACGGGCAGATGCGCCCGGTCGTGTTCTTCGCCGACCAGCCGCAGACCGGCTACGCGCAGATTCCGCTGGCGAAGGACTCGGGCTTCACGCTGGTGATCAGCCAGTTCAGGGCGATCGTCGTGCGCGCCGGCACCGACCCGAAGCACGTGGCCACGCTGTCCGCGGCGATCGAGAAGGCGGCGCGCACCGACGACTTCCGGCAGTACCTCAGCGACGAACTCGCGTTCGCCGACAGCTACATTCCGGCGGACAAGGCCTCGGCGTTCCTGAAGACCGAGCTCGAGCGGATCGAGTCGAACATGCCCGCGAAGTCCTGAAGCCGGCAGCCCGAAGGAACGACGCAGATGACGCAACGCATGAGGCATGCGCTGCCGCACCTGGTGATGCTGCTGGTTGCGGTGCTGCTGTACTGGGCGGCGATGCAGATCGACACGCGGGCTGCCGAGGGCGGGCGGCGCATCGGACCCGATTTCTGGCCGAAGCTCGTCATCGTGGTGATGGGCGCACTGTGCCTGTACGAGGTCGTCAAGCGGCTGGTGGTGAAGAG
>CAZGTK010000432.1:0-2597 GCA_964528415.1 uncultured Burkholderiales bacterium
CCGCGCGCGGGCGGGTCCGCGCTCGCCGCCTGCTCCTGCGCGGCCTGCGCCTCGGCGCGGGCGCGCCGCCTGCGGCGCTCCGGCGTGCCCACGAGCCACAGGAACAGCGCCAGCGGGAGCGCGCCGTAAAGCGTGAACGTGAGCACGCCGCCCGTCACGCTGGGCTCGGTCACCGCCATCATCAGCGCGACGTAGAGCCATGCGATCGCCACGATGTACATTGCCTGCCGCGCCTTTCTTGACAGTCCTTGCCGGCGGCGCAAAGAATGGCCGCTCCCCGTCCGCTCGATTCCGACTGGTCCGACCGCGCATGCCGCCCGCCGACGACACCGCTCCGCCGGCGTCCGCCCCCTTGGGCAAGGATGCGGCGCCAGCGTTCCCTCCGGCCGGCCCCGGCGCCGACGCAGACACGGACGCGTGGGACGCGTTTCATGCCCGCCACGCCCAGCGCCACGTCGAGCTCTGGATGCGCCTGCTGGCGAACCGGCTCGACAGCCCCGAGGCCGACCGTGACCGCCGCTTCGGCGCCCCCGAGTGGCGCGCGAGCACCGCGCACGACTACCTGCGCCAGGCCTACCTCGTCAACGCCGACTGGCTGCGGGAGGCCGTCGCGCGCTGGCCCGCCGACCCGGCCACGCGCGCGCGGCTCGCCTTCTTCACGCGCCAGCTGATCGACGCGCTGTGCCCGGCCAACTTTCCCGCCACCAACGCCGAGGCACTCACGCGCATGACGCAGACCGAGGGCCGCAGCCTGCAGGACGGCGTGCGCAACCTGCTCGAGGATATCGGGCGCCGGCGCATCTCGATGACCGACGAATCCGCGTTCGAGGTGGGCCGCAACCTGGCGATCACCCCCGGCGCAGTCGTCTACGAGAACGAGCTGTTCCAGCTGATCCAGTACGCGCCGGCCGGCGGCGAGGTGCGCGAACTGCCGCTGCTGATCGTGCCGCCGTTCATCAACAAGTACTACATCCTCGACCTGCAGCCGGCCAATTCGTTCGTGCGCTACGCGCTCGAGCAGGGGCTGCAGGTGTTCCTGATCTCGTGGCGCAACGTCGGCCCGGAGCTGGGCGGCTCGACCTGGGACGACTACCTGGAGCAGGTCGTCTTCCGCGCGCTCGAGGTCACGCTGGACATCACCGGCGCCAGGCGGCTCAACGCGCTGGGCTTCTGTGTCGGCGGCACGCTGCTGGCGTCCGCGCTCGCGGTGCTGCGGGCGCGGCGCGACCGCCGCGTCGCCAGCCTGACGCTGCTCACCACCCTGCTCGACTTCGCCGAGCCCGGCGACATCGGCGTCTACGTGCAGGAGCCGTTCGTCGCGCAGAAGGAGGCGGAGTTCGCCGCCGGCGGGGTGATGCGCGGCGCCGAGCTGGCGCAGGCTTTCGCCAGCCTGCGCGCCAACGAGCTGGTGTGGAACTACGTGGTCAACAATTACCTCAAGGGCCAGACGCCGCCGCCGTTCGACCTGCTCTACTGGAACAGCGACAGCGCCAACGTCCCCGGCGCGCTGTTCGCCTTCTATCTGCGGCGCATGTACCTGGACAACGCGCTGCGGCTGCCGGGCGCGCTCGTCATGGGCGGCGCCAAGGTGGACCTGCGCCGCATCGACCTGCCGGCCTTCGTGCTGGCGGCGCGGGAGGACCACATCGTGCCGTGGCGCTCCGCGTTTGCCAGCGCCCGCCTGCTTTCTGGCAAAATCGAATTCGTCCTGGCCGCGAGCGGCCACATCGCCGGCGCGATCAACCCGGCGGCGAAGAAACGCCGAAGCCACTGGACCGGCGCTTTCGCCGGGCAGGACGCGGACGAATGGATGGCCGGCGCGCGCGGCCACGCCGGCAGCTGGTGGCCCCGGTGGGCGCGCTGGCTCCTGCGGCGCAGCGGCAAGCCGGTCGCGGCGCCGGCGGCCCTGGGAACCGAGCGGTATCCGCCGATCGAACCTGCGCCGGGCCGCTACGTCCGGGTCCGGCACGAATGAGGCAGCAACGGGCACACCAACCAGCACAACAAGAGGAGGCAATCGATGACGCAGCGTATCGCACTCGTGACCGGCGGCATGGGCGGGCTGGGCGAGGCCATCTGCGAGAACCTGGTGGAGCACGGTCACAAGGTGATCGTCACGCACTCGCCGGGCAACAAGAAGGTCAAGGAATGGATGGCCGAGCAGAAGGCCAAGGGCTTCGATTTCCACGCCGTCGGCATCGACGTCGCGGACTGGGACTCCTGCGCGAAGGGCGTCGAGGAGGCGGTCAAGGCGGTGGGCCCGATCGACATCCTGATCAACAACGCCGGCATCACGCGCGACATGACGTTCAAGAAGATGGGCAAGGCCGACTGGGACGTCGTCATGCGCACCAACCTCGACAGCGTGTTCAACATGACGAAGCAGGTGCTCGACGGGATGGTGGACCGCGGCTGGGGGCGCATCGTCAACGTCTCGTCGGTCAACGGCCAGAAAGGCGCTTTCGGCCAGGTCAACTACTCGTCCGCCAAGGCGGGCATGCACGGCTTCACCAAGGCGCTGGCGCTGGAGGTGGCGAAGAAGGGGGTCACCGTCAACACCATCTCGCCGGGCTACATCGGCACCAAGATGGTGATGG
>CAZGTK010000433.1:0-2595 GCA_964528415.1 uncultured Burkholderiales bacterium
CGCCAAGCGCGAGCGCTACATGCGCGACTACGGTCTGCCCGCGTACGACGCCGGGGTGCTGACCTCGAGCCGCGAGATCGCCGCCTACTACGAGGCCGCGTTGGCGCTGGTGCCGGCCGAGCCCAAGCTGTGCGCCAACTGGGTGATGGGGGACCTCGCCGGCTGGCTCAACAAGCAGGGGCTCGACATCGACCAGAGCCCGATCAAGCCGGCGCAGCTGGCGGGCCTCGTCAAGCGCATCGCCGACGGCACCATTTCGGGCAAGATCGCCAAGGACGTGTTCGAGGCCATGGGCGCCGGCGAGGGCGACGCCGACGCCATCATCGACGCCAAGGGGCTCAGGCAGATTTCGGATTCCGGGGCGCTGGAGGCGATCGTCGACCAGATCATCGCCGCCAATCCCCAGCAGGTGGCGGACTACCGCGGCGGCAAGGACAAGCTGATGGCGTTCTTCGTCGGCCAAGCCATGAAGGCCAGCAAGGGCAAGGCCAACCCGGCCCAGCTGAACGAGATCCTCAAGCGCAAGCTGGCCGGCTGACCTGCGGGAGGGCGGCCGGCCCGAGCCGGCCCGTTGGTACTCAGTTGGACGCTCGCGGGCTGTTAAGCTCGCGGTAGCGCTCCTTGTCCGCCTCGAAGCGGGCGCGGATCGCCTTCTGCTCCTCGAGCTTCGCGGCGACGTCACGCTGCAGGTTCTTCACGTCGCGCTCGGCATCCGAAAGCTCTTCCTGCAGCCACGCCGGCGCCGGCTTGCCGCGCCCGGCGAACTCGTCCGCCTGCGACTTGAACCTGGCGTGCTTGTCCTGCGCGTTCTTCTCGCGCGCGCGCAGGCTGCCCAGCGCCAGCTCGGTCTGCTGCAGGTTGCGGTCCCGCGCCAGGTCGATTTCCTTCTCGTTGGCGTAGGTCGCCAGCAGGGCGCGGTCGCGCCGCTGCTGCTCGATCTCTTCCTTGGTCGGCTCGGCCTTCGGCTGCGCGACCGGCTTCTTGGCGTTCTTGTCCTTCTTGTCGGTCGGGATCTCGCCGGCCTCGTACTCCTTGACGACGATGCCGCGCTTCATCTCGCGGGCGCCGCTCTGGACGCAATCGGGCGTGAGCTTGTCGGTGTAATAGACCTTGCCGTTGGCGTCGACGCACTTGTAGAGCTTCGCCTGCGCCGGCGCGCTGACGAGCAGCGCGGCCAGCGCCGCGGCCAGGGCAAGGCCGGCGCGATGCCGCGTCGCGGCAATATCTGACCCGTTGCGTCGGCCGTTCGTGAATTTTCCGTCTTGCATGGTGCTACCCCCAGTCGGTCAGGAGCGCGCCGGAGTGCTTGTTTTGGCGTCCGTTACCCCGTATTGCGCGCGGTACTCCCGGATTCTTTGCAAGGGCTGTGCCAGGGATTCACGCGTCGCCAGCAGGGCGACGACGTCCTCCAGCGTGGCGATGCTGATGACCGGCATGCCGTAGCGGCTCTCCACCTCCTGGGTCGCCGACTGCGCGCCGGTGCCGCGCTCCATCCGGTCGAGCGCGATGACGACGCCGCCCGGCGTGGCGCCGGCGGCGCGGATGATCTCGACCGACTCGCGCACCGACGTGCCGGCGGAGATCACGTCGTCGACGATCAGCACCCGCCCGGCGATCGGCGCGCCGACCGTCGTGCCGCCCTCGCCGTGGTCTTTCGCCTCCTTGCGGTTGAACGCGAAAGGCACGTTGCGACCAGCTTCCGCCAGCGCCATCGCCGTGGCCGCCGCCAGCGGGATGCCCTTGTATGCGGGTCCGAACAGCATGTCGAAGGGGGCGCCCGCCGCGACAATGGCTTTCGCGTAGAATTGCGCCAACCGGCGCAGCGACGCGCCGTCGTTGAACAGCCCGGCATTGAAGAAATACGGCGACAGGCGGCCGGCCTTGGTCTTGAACTCGCCGAAGCGCAGCACGCCCTGGCGGATGGCGAAATCGACGAACTCGGTGCGGAAATCGGTCATGGTTCCGATGCGTGCGCGGGGTGGCCCGGCGCCTGAGCGCGACTGTAATGGCCTTGGAGCGATTTAGCCAGTGCTGCGCATCGTCACCCTGAACCTGAACGGCATCCGCTCCGCCGCCGCCAAGGGCTTTCTCGACTGGATGAAGCGCCAGCGCGCCGACGTCGTCTGCGTGCAGGAGCTGAAGGCGCTCGACGACGACCTGACCCCGGCGATGCGCAAGGCCGGCAGCCTCGCCGGCTATTTCCATTTCTCCCAGCGACGCGGCTACAGCGGCGTCGGGCTGTACTGCCGCCGCGCGCCCGATCGCATCGTCGAGGGCGTCGGCATCGCCGACATCGACGCCGAGGGCCGCTACCTGCAGGCGGATTTCGGCCCGCTCTCGGTGGTCTCGCTGTACGTGCCGTCGGGCTCCAGCGGGCCGGAGCGGCAGGCCGCCAAGTTCAGCTTCATGGAGCGCTTCTACCCGCAGCTGCGCCGGCTCGCGAATAGCGGCCGCGAGGTGATCCTCTGCGGCGACGTCAACATCGCCCACCGCGAGATCGACCTCAGGAACTGGCGCTCCAACCAGAAGAATTCCGGCTTCCTGCCGGAAGAGCGGGCGTGGCTCACGAAGGTCTTCGAGCGCCTGCGCTTCGTC
>CAZGTK010000434.1:0-2589 GCA_964528415.1 uncultured Burkholderiales bacterium
CAAAGAGGACGTCGATGCCCTCTTCCCGGCACAGGCGGGCATCCCGTCGGAACGGTCAGCTGCTCGATCATTCTCAGCATGCCGCCGACGTGCTCGGTGGCGCGCGGCTCGAACGTGGGGCGCTCGATGTCGAGCCGGTCGGCGTCCTCGTGCATCGCGGCGATGAAGCGCTCGGTCAGCCGCTCGATCGGCTCGTTGTTCTCGGCCGCGCGCTTGATGATCTTGTCGTCGATGTCGGTGATGTTGCGCACGTAGGTGACGGTGTAGCCCTGGGCGCGCAGCCAGCGTGCGACCAGGTCGAACACGACCATCACCCGCGCGTGCCCGAGATGGCAGTAGTCGTAGACCGTCATGCCGCACACGTACATGCGCGCCTTGCCGGGCTCGATCGGCGTGAACGCCTGCTTCTCGCGCGCGAGCGTGTTGTGGATGCGCAGCGTCATGGTCAGTCGATGTCCACGGAGAGGATCTGCGCGGCGATGCGCCGCCGCGCGCGCTCCGGGTCCATCAGCGCGAACACGTCGGCCATCTCGGGGCCCTTGAGCTGACCCGTGAGCGCCGCGCGCAGCGGCATGAAGAGGGCCTTTCCCTGGACGCCGGCGGCCGCGCGCACGTCGGCCGCGAACCTCGCGTAGTCCTTGCCCGGCGCGAGCGCGTCGAGCGCCGCGCGAAACAGCCTCTGCGGCGCCTGCGCCAGCGTCGCCTGCGCGTCTTCCGCCATCACCAGCGGGTCGGCGTAGAGGACCTGCGCCCACAGCACGGCCTCGGCAGGGAACGTCACGTTGCCCTTCACCGCGCGGGCGAACGCCTGCAGCTCGCCTTCCGGCACGATGGCGCCGACGGCCGGCCGCAGCCAGTCGGCCAGGGCGGCGTCGCCGCGCTCCTTCACCGCCTGCGCCTGCCAGTGCATGAGCTGCGCGGCGTCGTAGCGCGCCGGCGAGCGGCCCAGGTGCGAGAAGTCGAACGCCTCGGCGAGCCGGTCGATGTCGAGCGCGTGGGGCGAGTCGACGTGGTGGCCGAGCCGAGCCAGGTAATTGTTGACGGCCTCCGGCAGATAGCCCTGCTCGCGCAGCTCCTCGACCGACCGGGACCCGCTGCGCTTGGACAGCGGCGCGCCGCGGCCGTCGACGATGAGCGAGATGTGGCCGTACACCGGCGCCGGCAGCCCGAGGGCCGAGAGCAGCGCGAGCTGCCGTGGCGTATTGGTCAGGTGGTCCTCGCCCCGCAGCACGTGCGTGACGCCCATCAGCGCGTCGTCGAGCGCGTTCACGTAGAAGAACGCGTAGGTGCCGTCTGAGCGCCGGACGATGAAGTCGCCGATGTCGTCGGCGGCGAACTTCTGCGCGCCGCGCACGAGATCGTCGAACTCGATCGTCACGCCCGTCGGCATGCGGAAGCGGATGGTGTGATCGAGGCGCTGCGCCAGCTTGGCGGCCTGCTCGTCGCGCTTCAAGTGCGAGCACTTGCCGCTGTAGCGCGGCGGCCGCCCCGCCTGCGCCTGCAGCTTGCGCGATATCTCCAGCTCGGCGGCGCTGCAGAAGCACGGGTAGACGAGGCCGCGCTCATCGAGGCTCCGCAGATGCTCGTCGTAGATCGCGGTGCGCTGCGACTGCAGGTAGGGCCCCGCCGGCCCGCCGGCGTCGCCGCCCTCCTGCCATTCGAGACCGAGCCAGCGCAGGTCGCGGTACAGCGCCTCGATGAACTCCGGGCGGCTGCGCTCGAGGTCGGTGTCCTCGATCCGCAGCAGAAAGGTGCCGCCGAACCTGCGCGCCGCCAGCACGTTGAACAGCGCGGTGCGGATGTTGCCGAAGTGCAGCAGCCCGGTGGGGCTCGGCGCGAGGCGGGTCTTCATGGCGCGCGTCGTCACGGACTCGGGCGTCGTCATGGCAAGCGGTGGGTGCGAGGGAAGCGGTCTGTTAGAATGCGGCTTTTCCGCGACCGGGGAAGATCGTGAAGGGGTCGAAGTATATCACAGCGCTGACGGGCGCCCTGACCGGGCTCGCGCTGAGCGCCGCGGCCGTCGCCGCCAATCCGCAGGTGGAGCTCAGGACCAGCGCCGGTACCATCGTCATCGAACTGTACGCGGACAAGGCGCCGCAGACGGTGGAGAACTTCCTGCGCTACGTGCGCGACGGCCACTACAACGGCACCGTGTTCCATCGCGTGATCGACGGCTTCATGATCCAGGGCGGCGGCTTCGAGCCGGGCCTCAGGCAGAAGCCGACCCGCGCGCCGATCCGCAACGAGGCCGACAACGGCCTCAGGAACGAGCCCTACACGGTCGCCATGGCGCGCACGCCCGATCCGCACTCGGCCTCGGCCCAGTTCTTCATCAACGTCGCCGACAACAAGTTCCTGAACCATTCGGCGCCGACCCAGCAGGGCTGGGGCTACGCGGTGTTCGGCCGCGTCGTGCAGGGCACCCACCGGGCACGGCTCGAGGAGCGGACGATCCCGAGACAACGCCGTCATCGCGGCGCCATCCGGATCGCGCCATCAAGGCGGATTGTTTCGCCGTTGAGCATCGGGTTCTCCACGATGTGCAGCGCCATCATCGCGAACTCGGGCGGCCTGCCGAGACGCGACGGG
>CAZGTK010000435.1:0-805 GCA_964528415.1 uncultured Burkholderiales bacterium
GGCGCCCCGTTCCAGCGCTCGCGCGAATCGTCCCCGGCCCCGGGCCGGCCGCCCGGGCAGCCGCTTTGCCCTGCGGCAGGCGTCGCGGCGACGACCTCGGCCGTGATGCGCGGCCGTTCGGCCGCAAAAAAAGGCGGCCCGCAGGCCGCCACGCTCACACGCCAGAGCAATGTCATTGAGTGATGGAAACCTCGACGCGGCGCGCCTTCCAGTCCTCGCCGGCGACGTTCGCCTGCTCGGGAAGCGGCTTCTCCAGGACCACCCGGTCCTCCGCGACGCCGGCCGCCTTCAGCGCGTCGCGCACCGCCATCGCGCGGCCCTTGGCCAGCTCATGGTTGTGCGCCGGATCGCCGGTGGCGGAGTGGAAGCCCGAGAGCTTCGCTTTCGCCGCCGGGTCCGCTTTCAACCGGGCGACGACGTTCTCCAGCGCGGCCGGCGCCGCGCCGTGCAGCGCGGTCGAATCGACGGCGAAGAAGAGGATCACCACGTCGCCGATCACCGTCGGCGCGGGCGTCGTCGGCGCCGCGGCGGCGGCCGCGGGGGCGCCGAGCTCGGGGTAGTCTTTCAGCATGCTCACGCCCTGCAGCGGCTTGCCGAGTCCCTGGTGGCAGGTCGTGCAGTTGGCCTTGGCGGCGTCGCCCAGCGGGCCGAGCCGGGCGGGCGGGTACTTGGGCTGCAGCGGGTCGAGGTACGCGTTGTTGACGTCGCGCACCATGCGGATGCCGTGCCAGGCCGTCACGCGCTGCGGCGTGCTCTGGTCCCACTGCTTGAACTCGCCAGAGCCCGGCGTTCCGGAGACGCCCAC
>CAZGTK010000435.1:815-2582 GCA_964528415.1 uncultured Burkholderiales bacterium
TCTGGTCCCACTGCTTGAACGAGCGGCTGTTGTGGCAGAAGGTGCAGTTGACGCCGAGCGCGTCGGACATGTGCATCATCAGCGCGTACGTGCCTTCGGTGGCCTGGATCGTCGCCTCGTGGCCCTGCGGCAGCGGCGTGCCGCCCAGCACGCGGATCTCCTGTTTGCCGCTCAGGTAGGGCGAGAACGGATCGGCGGGCAGCGACGCCAGCGCGGCGGCGCTCGCCGGCATGTTCTGGCCGTTGCGCCAGCCGGCGTAGGCCATGCCGCCCTTGACCTCGGGATTGAGGAACCAGACGTTGGCCGGGACCGGCTGCCCGCGGTGGCAGGTGTAGCAGGTCACGCCCGTCGCGCCGACATGCGAGTTCCACTTGCCGTTGATGTCCTGCGTCATCTGCAGCATGCGCCTCGCCACCACCTTGGTGTAGAGCGAGTCGTCGGAGAGCGCCGCGCCTTCCTTGTGGCAGTAGTTGCAGCCCTGCTCCGGCGACACCCAGGCGGTGATCGCGACCATCAGCCGGTTGAACTGCGCCGCGCTCAGGCTTCCGAGCACCTGCACGTTCTGGTAGACCTCGGACGCCTTCGGCCCTTCCGCCGGCACCGCCGGCACCGGCTCGGGAACCTGGTTCGCCGCCACCTTGGCCGCCTGCAGCCGCGGGTTGGTGACCTGCTCCATGGCGACGCCGCGGTAGCCGATCTGCGCCGTGTCCATCGGCGGCGCCTCGAACACCAACACGACGAAGACGACGGCGACGAAGGCGGCCACGGCCGCCGCGACCTTGAGTCCGAAGCTCATTGCGCACCTCCCGTCGCCGCGGCCGGATCCGGCACCGGCGGGAACACCGCCGGATACTCCGGCGCCACGCCGTGCTTCACCGCCCATAGATACCAGTTGTCGACCACCGTGCCGGTCAGCAGGATGCCGATGCCGCCGGTCAGCGTCGTCAGCACCGCGAACCACCACGCCCAGCGGTGAATCGATTCCATCGTCGCGTTGAAGCCCATCGTCCAGCGCCAGAACAGCGCCGCGCGCTCGGCCGCGGTGCCGCGGTCGGTGATCTGCTCCAGCTCGCGCTCGCCGCCGTAGCGGCTAACCGCCAGGATGGTGGCGCCGTGCATCGCGAACAGCAGCGTCGAGCCGTACAGGAAAGCGATCGACAGGCAGTGGAACGGGTTGTAGAAGAGGTTCCCGTAGCGGATCGAGAACGCCGCGGTCCAGTCGAGGTGCGGGAAGATCCCGAACGGCACCGCCTCGGACCACGACCCCATCAGCAGCGGGCGGATGAAGCCGAGCACCAGGTACAGCCAGATGGCCGAGGCGAACGCCCACGCGACGTGGGTGCCCATGCCGAGCGCGCGCGCGCGCCGCCAGGTGCGCACCCACCAGAGCAGGATCGACGCGGTCAGAAAGAAGCCCGCCATCAGCCACCAGCCGCCTTCATTCAGCGGCGGCAGCGACAGCCCGTACTCCGGCGCCGGCGGCTCCAGCGCGAGCCAGGGCAGCTGGCGCACGAACTGGATCGGGTCCCAGTTCACCGACGCCCACATGTTGAGGCCGATGATCTCGATCGCTATGAAGCCGCAGATCAGCGACAGCAGCCCGGTCGTGCCCAGATAGACGGGGCCGATCTGGGCGTCGCCGAACTTGCCGATCCAGTGCACGAAGAACGGCTTGCCCTCGCGCCCCCAGACGCCGGAGGGCAGCGGCACGCCCATGTGCGCGGGCCCGCGCACCTGGACGCTGGTGAAGATGTTCTGGTAGTCGAC
>CAZGTK010000436.1:0-2581 GCA_964528415.1 uncultured Burkholderiales bacterium
GGGTGTAGCTCAGCCTGGTAGAGTACTGCGTTCGGGACGCAGGTGTCGGAGGTTCGAATCCTCTCACCCCGACCATCATTCCTCTGTTCCTGCCGGTGTCGCGGCTGCCGCGGGGCGAAGCCCCCCGGCGCAAGCGCGCGCCCGTCGGATCAGCCAACCGCCGCATGAGCGCCGCGCCATGGGCAAGCTGATTTTGCTGGCGATCGTCGTTCTGGTGGTGTACTGGGTCCTGCGCGGCTATCGGCGCAGCCTGGAGAAGGAGGACGCGGGCGAGCCGCGTGCGCTCGAGAACATGGTCCGCTGCGCCCATTGCGGCCTGCACGTTCCGCGCAGCGAGAGCGTCGAGCGTGACGGCGAGTCCTTCTGCAGCGAGGAGCACCGCCGGCTTGGCGGTCGCTAGATGACGCCGATGGAGACGGCGGGGACGCGCTCCGGCCTCGAACTTTCCCGGGCCGTTGCGACCGGCGCGCCTTCGTCCTTCTGGCGCTCGCTCTCCTACTTCAACATCTACCGGCTGGGCGTGGCGCTGGTCCTGCTGGTGTCGGTCGCGCTGGTGGGCGAGAACGTGGCGATGGGGTCGGCCAACCCGCGGCTCTATTTCGGCGCCGGCATTGCCTACCTCGCCAGCGGGCTGGTTTTCGCCGCCATGATACGGTCGCGGCGCCTGCCGTTCGATATCCAGCTCTCGCTGCAGGTGGCGGCCGATGTCGGGTTCATCGTGCTCATGTTGCGCGCGAGCGGCGGCATCCAGAGCGGTCTCGGCCTGCTGCTGCTGCCGGCGCTCGCGGCGGCCGGGCTGATCAGCCGCGGCCGGCTGACGCTGTTTTTCGCCTCGATCGCCAGCATTGCCGTGCTGCTGGAGATGACCTACGCGCAACTCATCGAGGATCGCAGCTCGTCCGAGTATTTCCAGGCGGGCCTGCTTTGCATCGGCTACTTCGCCACCGCCTGGCTTGCCCATGCCCTGGCCAAGCGCACCGTGGAGAGCGAACAGCTGGCGCGCGACCGCGGCATCCGGCTCGCCAACATGGCGCAGATCAACCAGCTGGTGATCCAGGACATGCAGGACGGCGTCCTCGTGCTGGACGAAGCCGGCGCCATCCTGCAGCGCAATCACCAGGCCGAGCGCCTGCTCGGCATCGACGAGGACGCGCCCCCCGATCCTGACCTCGGCGAGATGCTGCCGGTGCTGGGCGAGCGCCTCGCGCAGTGGCGCGAGAATCCGGATACCCGCTTCGAGCTGCTGCGCATTCCGCGCACGAATCGTCTGGTTCGCACCCGCTTTGTGCCGATACGTGCCGGCGCCGCCGGCGGCGCCGTGCTGTTCCTCGAGGACATGAGCCGGATCCAGTCTCAGGCGCAGCAGCTCAAGCTCGCGGCCCTCGGCCGATTGACGGCCAACATCGCGCACGAGATCCGCAATCCGCTCTCGGCCATCAACCATGCCGCCGAGCTGCTGCAGGAGGAGGAAGGGATCGGCCCGACGCAGGCGCGGCTCCTCGGCATCGTGCGCGACAACACCCGTCGCCTCGAGCGCATGGTGAAGGAGGTGCTGCAGCTCAACCGTCGCGACCGCGCCAACCCAGACGTGTTTTCGCCGATGGCGTTCCTGCGCACCTTCATCGACGAGTTCAGCCACGGCGAGCGGGTGCCGCCGGAGGCCTTCGGCGTCGAGGTCGCGACCACGCGCACGCTATGCTTTGACCGTGGTCATTTGAATCAGGTATTGTGGAATTTGTGCAGCAACGCCTGGCGCCACAGCAAGAAAACCAACGGCAGCATCCAGCTGGTCGTATCGGACGGCGTCACTCCGAACCAAGTGTGTGTTGACGTGATCGACGACGGGCCTGGCGTTCCGGCGGAGGCTCGCGGCCAGCTGTTCGAGCCGTTCTTCACGACGGCCAAGGGCGGCACCGGGCTCGGCCTCTACATCGCGCGCGAGATCTGCGACGCCAACGGCGCGAGCCTGGAATGCCTTGAGAGCGAAGGCGGAGCCCACTTCCGCATGGTGTGCAGGAGGGACCATGTTAAAGCGCAAAGAGCGAGCGACCAGATCCGGCCCGGGTGACGGGCACTCGCCCAAGGTGCTTGTCGTCGACGACGAGCAGGACATCCTGGAGCTGCTGGAACTCACGCTGTTGCGCATGGGCCTCGACGTCGACCGCGCCAGTTCGGTCGGCGAGGCGCTCGAGAAGCTCAAGGCCGGCCGCTTCGACCTTTGCCTGACCGACAAGCGCCTGCCCGACGGCGAGGGATTGCAGCTGGTGCAGCACATCGGCGCCAACTGCGGCGACCTGCCGGTGGCGGTGATCACGGCCCACGGCAGCACCGAGAACGCCGTGGCCGCACTCAAGGCCGGCGCCTTCGACTACCTGGCGAAGCCCGTCTCGCTCGAGCAGCTGCGCACGCTGGTGAAGTCCGCGCTCGCGCTGCCGAAGGAGCCGCCCGGAGCCAAGGCGAGCCCCGAGGGCCTGCGGCTGATCGGGGAGTCGCCGGCCATCGGCTACGCCCGCGAGATGATCGAGAAGGTGGCCCGCAGCCAGGCGCCGGTATACATCAGCGGCGAGTCCGGCAGCGGCAA
>CAZGTK010000437.1:0-2574 GCA_964528415.1 uncultured Burkholderiales bacterium
AACGCGTGCGCAAGGTCGGCGCGACCCAGGAGGAGCCTGTCGACGTTCGCATCATCAGCGCCACGCACCAGAACCTTTCCCGCTGTGTCGAGGAGGGGCGCTTTCGCCAGGACCTGTATTACCGGCTCAACGTGATCGAACTGCGGATGCCGGCCCTGCGCGACATGCGGGAGGACGTGGCCGCCATCGCCGCGGCGGTGCTGACGCGGCTCACGCGCGGCGTCGGCGGCCCCACGGCGACGTTTTCGAAGGAGGCCGTCGATGCGCTGACGGCCTACGACTTTCCCGGCAACGTCCGCGAGCTGGAGAACATCCTCGAGCGCGCGCTGGCGCTCTCGGGCGGCGGCGCCATCACGGTGGAGGATTTGCAGCTCACGCCGCCGGCGGAGGCGGTGCCGGAGGAAGGCGCCGCGCCGAGCCTGGAGGGCAAGTGGCCGCTGCACGAATACCTGGATCGGGTGGAGAAGGAAGCGATCCTCGAGGCGCTCGAGCGGACCCGCTTCAATCGCACCGCGGCCGCCAAGCTGCTCGGCATCACGTTCCGCGCGCTGCGCTACCGCATGGAGCGCCTCGGCATCAACTGATCGGCGGCCGCCGCATGCCCGCACCCGCCCGGCCGCGACGCTGGCGTCTCGACGCCGATGGCCTCATGGCCGGGGTCCGCTTCGTTCCTTCGCCGAACCACGACGAGCGCCCGCCGGGCACCCGCATCAGTCTCCTCGTCGTTCACAGCATCAGCCTGCCGCCCGGGAGGTTCGGCGGCGACGCGGTCGAGCGCCTGTTCACGAATCGTCTCGACCCCAGTGAGCACGCTTACTTCGCCGAGATTGCCGCCCTGCGGGTCTCCGCCCACTTCTTCGTGCGTCGCTCGGGCGAGCTGGTCCAGTTCGTCCCCGTCGGCCGCCGCGCGTGGCACGCCGGCGTGTCCAGCTGGCAGGGCACGGAGCGCTGCAACGACTTCAGCGTCGGCGTCGAGCTGGAAGGCTGTGACTGGAAACCGTTCACCGCGCGCCAGTACAGCGCCCTCGACCGCCTGACCCGGGCGCTGCGGGCGGCGTTGCCGCTGGAGGCCGTTGCCGGCCATTCCGACATCGCGCCCGGGCGCAAGACGGATCCCGGACCCCGTTTCGACTGGTCCCGCTACGCCGGCGCCTCCGGTCTGACCCGGCCCGCCTGAGCCTCTTTCCGCGCGCATCCTGCGCGATGCCCGCGGTGCCGCGGCGTGACACGCCGCAGTGCGCTATCCGCGTTTCCCGACGGCGCGCTCGCGTCCGCCTTCCTCCCCTGTTTTCGCGTGAAAAATGGTTAAAAACAGTTGCGCGTGCCGATATGGTCTACTAGTATTGGTTGCGAACGCCTTACCAAGCACAATATCTGGTAGGCACAAGATATGGTATGGCTCTGGTCCGTTGACCACTAGGACCCTAGGGCTAGCGCAAACGAATAACGAGGAGAGAGCCCAGATGCAGGTAGTTGCCGAGGGGACCGCGGTCAAATCCGCGCCTTCCGCGGAAGTCGAGCGCCAGCCGGCCGTCGAGCGCCAGGCGTACGCGCAGTATCGGGTCATCCGCCGCAATGGCGCCGTGGTCGGCTTCGAGCCCTCGAAGATCGCCATCGCCGTGACCAAGGCGTTCATCGCCGTCAACGGCGGGCAGGGCGCCGCTTCGGCGCGCGTGCGCGAGCAGGTGGCTGCCCTGGCCGAAAGTGTCGTCACCGCCCTGACCCGGCGCCAGCCGGAGGGCGCCACGTTCCATATCGAGGACATCCAGGACCAGGTCGAGCTCGCTCTCATGCGCGGCGGCGAGCACGCCGTGGCGCGCGCCTACGTCCTCTATCGCGAGGAGCGGGCGCGCGAGCGGGCCAAGCTCAAGGCGGCCAAGGCGGTCGACGCGCCCGTGCTCAACGTGGTCGAGGACGGCGAGCGCCGGCCGCTGGACGTGGAGCGGCTGCGCGCCCTGATCGTCGCGTCGTGCGAGGGCCTGGGCGCGGCCGTGGACCCCGCGGCGATCCTCGAGCACACGCTGCGCGACCTCTACGACGGCGTGCCCGGCGACGAGGTGCGCAAGTCCTCGATTCTGGCGGCGCGGGCGCTGATCGAGAAGGACCCGGCCTACGGTTTCGTCACGGCGCGCCTGCTGCTGCATTCCATCCGCCACGAGGTGCTGGGCGGGGACGTGACGCACGCCGAGATGGTGACGCGTTACGCCGATTACTTTGCGGGCTTCATCGCGCGCGGGATCAGGGCCGAACTGCTCGATCCGCGGCTCGCCCAATACGACCTCGAGCGGCTCGGCCGCGCGCTGGTGGCCGACCGCGACCTCCAGTTCAACTACCTCGGCCTGCAAACGCTCTACGACCGCTATTTCCTCCACGAGGGCGATCGGCGGATCGAGCTGCCGCAGGCGTTTTTCATGCGGGTGGCGATGGGCCTGGCGATCAACGAGATCGACCGCGAGGCGCGTGCCATCGAGTTCTACGAGGCGCTGTCGAGCTTCGACTTCATGAGTTCGACGCCGACCCTGTTCAACAGCGGCACCCGCCATGCGCAGCTGTCGTCCTGCTACCTGACCACGG
>CAZGTK010000438.1:0-2567 GCA_964528415.1 uncultured Burkholderiales bacterium
GTGGCGAAGTTCCCGCGCCACGAGCGCGGGGCGGCGATCGGCACCTGGACGGCATGGTCGGGCATCGCCATGGTCGGCGGACCGATCGTCGGCGGGCTCGTCGTCGATCACGCGTCGTGGCGCTGGATCTTCGCCATCAACGTCCTGCCCGTGCTCGCGGCGCTGCTGATCGTCGCGCGCGTCGACGCCGGGCACGACACGCCGGCGGCCGGGCGCGCCGATGTCGCCGGGGCGCTGCTCGGCACGCTCGGCCTGGCCGGGCCGGTCTTCGCGCTCATCGAGCAGCCGCAGCTCGGCTGGGACGATCCGGTGATCTTCGTCACGCTGATCGGCGGGCTGGCGCTGCTGGTCGCGTTCGTCGTCCACGAGCGGCGCGCGGCGCACCCGATGCTGCCGCTCGAGCTCTTCGCGCAGCGCAACTTCGCCGTCGGCAACGCCTCGACGCTCGCCGTCTACGGCGGCCTGGGCGCCACGCCGTTCTTCCTCGTGCTCTTCCTGCAGCAGGTCGGGGGCTACAGCGCGCTGGAGGCCGGCGTCTCGACGCTGCCGGTCACCGTGCTGATGTTCGCGCTGTCGCGCCGCTTCGGCGCGCTGGCCGACCGGGTCGGCCCCCGCCTGTTCATGGGCGCCGGGCCGGTCGTCGCCGGGGTCGGGATCGCCCTGTTCGCCCGCATCGACTCCGACGCCGACTACGTCTCGCAGGTGCTGCCGGCGGTGCTCGTGTTCGGCCTGGGACTCTCGCTGACCGTCGCCCCGCTGACCGCCACCGTGCTGGGCGGCGCGCCTCGAGCTCGTCGACTGGATCGACCGCATCGGCCTGAAGGGCGTGGCGGCGGCCAAGACCCGCTACCACGGCGACCTGCACCTGGGCCAGGTGCTGCTCAAGGCCAACGACTTCATCATCATCGACTTCGAGGGCGAGCCGGCGCGGCCGCTGGAAGAGCGGCGCGCGAAGCACTCGGCGCTGCGCGACGTCGCCGGCATCCTGCGCTCGTTCGACTACGCCGCCGCCAGCGCGCTGAAGGCGCGCGAGCACCAGCCGCCGGAAAAGGCCGCGCAGCTGGCGGAGGCGATCGGCGAGTGGAAGCGCTCGGCCTGCGCCGCGTTCCTCGACGGCTACGAGAAGGCCGCCGGGGACTGCGCCTCGCTGCCGCGCGACGCGGCCGACCGCCGCCGCCTGCTCAACCTGTTCCTGCTCGAGAAGGCGCTCTACGAGCTGCGCTACGAGCTCGACAATCGCCCGCAGTGGCTGGTGATCCCGATCCGCGGGCTGTTGGACCTGCTGGGCGCGTCGCGCTGAGCGGGAGCCCGCCCGCGCCGGTGTTATCATTCCGCGTTCCGGTCGCACCCCTCCCGCATGCCCGAAGAATGACGCCTCCCGCCTCAGTCCTGCCGCGACGCCGGGCGCCGCGCGCCGCTTGCGCATGACCCACCCGATCTCCGCCGTCTGGCCCGGGCGGCCGTACCCGCGCGGCGCGACCTGGGACGGCGAGGGCGTGAACTTCGCGCTGTTCTCGGAGAACGCACTCAAGGTGGAGCTTTGCATCTTCGACGCCGAGGGCCGGCGCGAGATCCAGCGCGTCGAGCTGCGCGAGCAGACCGACCAGGTCTGGCACTGTTACCTGCCGGAGGCCCGCCCCGGCATGCTCTACGGCTACCGCGTGCACGGCCCCTACGCGCCCGAGCAGGGCCACCGCTTCAATCCGCACAAGCTGCTGCTGGATCCCTACGCGCGCAACATCGTCGGCAGCCTGCGCTGGAGCGACGCCCACTTCGGCTACACCGTCGGCTCGAAGAAGGAGGACCTCTCGTTCGACCGCCGCGACAACGCCGCCGGCATGCTCAAGTGCAAGATCATCGACCCCGCCTTCACCTGGGGCGAGGACCGGCGGCCGAGCATTCCGTGGCACGAGATGGTGATCTACGAGGTCCACGTCAAGGGCTTCACGATCCAGCACCCGGAGGTGCCGCCGCACCTGCGGGGCACCTACGCCGGGCTCGCCACCACGCCGGTGATCGACCACCTGCGCCGGCTCGGCGTCACCACGGTGGAGCTGATGCCGGTGCACACCTTTCTCGACGACCGCCACCTGGTGCAAAAGGGCCTGCGCAACTACTGGGGCTACAACTCGATCGGCTACTTCGCGCCCGACGCGCGCTACTCCGCGTCCGGCAAGGTCAACGAGTTCAAGACCATGGTGAAGGCGCTGCACTCGGCCGGCATCGAGGTGATCCTCGACGTGGTCTACAACCACACCGCCGAGGGCAACCAGCTGGGGCCGACGCTTGCCTTCCGCGGCATCGACAACGCCGCCTACTATCGGCTGGTGCCCGACAACCCGCGCTACTACATGGACTTCACCGGCTGCGGCAACACGCTCAACATGCAGCACCCGCGCGTGCTGCAGCTGCTGATGGACTCGCTGCGCTACTGGGTCACCGAGATGCACGTCGACGGCTTCCGCTTCGACCTGATGGCCGCCCTCACCCGGGTCCATCACCGCGTCGACATGGACAACCACCTGCTGATGGCCATCGGGCAGGACCCCGTGCTGCGGCACGTGAAG
>CAZGTK010000439.1:0-2564 GCA_964528415.1 uncultured Burkholderiales bacterium
TGTATCCCCAGTTCCGACGCGCCGCCGGGGCCGAATCGCGCGGCGGATCTGGCGAGCCTGGAGGTGACAAGTGGAGGAGAAAAAGTCTCGATCTCCCCGGCCTTCAATCCGGATGTTACCAACTATACAGTACAGGTAGGCGGTGCTACAGAATCTATCGAAGTCAAGACGACAGTCGCGGATGCACGGGCGACTACAAGGATCAACAACCAGATAACTCCATCCGGCCAGGCACAAACGATTGCGCTGAGTCCTGGCTCGAACACGATTACAATCGCCGTTAGTGCTCCTGGGGCTGATAAAGTCTATACCCTGGTTGCGACGAGAGGGACCAACGCTAATCTTGCGAACTTAGTCTTGTCGCCGGGCGGATTGGCGGAAGTCTTCGATCCCCAAGTATTTTCCTATACAGCAACTGTCGGCAATCAAACTACATCGATCCAAGTTGTGGCGACGGCGGCTGACAACAGCGCGACCATAAGAGTTAATGGGCAACTAGTGCAATCCGGCCAAGCTGCCACAGTCGGTGGACTTATAGTCGGCCCGAATATTGTGACGGTAGTCGTGACAGCTCTGGATAATTCCACGAACTCCTACACGGTGACAGTTACACGATCAGCATCATCCATCGCGGACCTAACTTCATTGGAAGTGACTTCTGGTGCGCAACAGCTGCTGACCAACTTTACCCCGGCCACGCTTTCCTATACCACAACGCCGGTTCCCTTTTCGGTGACCTCCGTGAACGTTCGCGCGGTTCTCGCAGACACGACCGGGGCGTTGACTGTAAATAATCAGGTTGTTCAATCCGGTGAAACGATCGGTGTGGGGTTGCCTACTGCCGGAGGGAATAACACCATCACTGTTGTGGTCACTGCTCAAAGTGGCGCGACAAAGACTTATACGGTCATAGTCCCTCGTGCTGCCCCGTCGAATAATGCCACATTGACGAACCTTACTGCGACTCCTCCGGGTGGGACCATCGCCGGGTTCAGCCCAAACGTTACGAACTATGTCTTAAATGTGAGTAACTCCACTACGAGCGTTGCATTTGTTGCGACGCCAGCTCCGGCTGCATCGGTCTCCTATATTTATCTTGGGCAGACGACACCTGGAAATTCTTTTACCGCCAGCAACTTGCCGGTCGGAAATTCTGTAGTGACGATTCAAGTTGTGGCCGAGGCAGGTAATAGTATGCCGTACCAGGTGACGATCAATCGCTCTGCGTCCAACAATGCCGACTTGTCTAACCTGGAGGCCTTTGCTGGAGCCAGTGCATCAGGGCCTAACTTAATCAGCGGGTTCAATAGTGCGGTCACAAGTTATACGGTGACAATACCCTTCACAGTCGACCAGGTAACCGTGCGTGCGACCAAAGCTGATCAGAACGCAACGGTCTCTATAAATGGACAGAATGTTTCGGTATTAACCGTTGGCGGGCTCTCAGTGGGGTTAAATCAAAATGTCTTTTCAATTGTTGTCACGCCGCAAAGCGGTCCGGCCAAAAACTACCTCGTGTCGGTGAATCGCCAGGCGGCGTCGTCGGATAATAATTTGTCCGATTTGGATGTCTATCAGGGAAGTTCTGTTACGCCAGCAAATTTACGAACCTTGACTCCTTCGTTCTCGCCGGGCCAGACAAATTACACTGCGAGCGTGCAGAATGGGTTTTCACAGGTTCACATAGTGGCGATCAGACCCTCCACAGCCACCATGACAATTGATGGCCAAAGTGTGAGCGGTAATTCCTTGACTGTTAGTGGCTTGCAACCCTTGGTGCCACGCAAAATCGACATCGTCGTCACGGCGCAGAATGGGAGTCCTAAGACTTATAGTGTGACTGTGACCAGAGAAGGGTCTTCTAATGCAAATCTGTCCAATCTTACATTCACAGCGGGTCCTTTGGTGCCGGTATTTAACCCCAACACGACTAACTACACGGTCGACGCTCTAAACAACATTGCGAATACATCTGTTACTGCCACAGCCGCAGTCGGAGCGACAATAACAATAAACGGTAGTGCTGTAACGTCGGGTTCTCCGTTCGGCCCGATCCCGCTCAGCCTTGGACCGAACCCAGTCAATATAGTGGTAAGAGCTCAAGATACAGTGACCACAAAGAGTTATTCTGTATCGGTGGTTCGTCGCTTACTCTCTGGTCTTCAGGTGTTTGCCGGGGCCGCAGCGGTCCCTCCATCTCTGCCGCTGACACCATCTTTCCCCGATCTCTCCAATTCTCATTCCAGTTCAGTCGGAAGTGCAGTATCTCAGGTTACGATCGTGGTGACCAAGGACTCCTCCGCTACTCTATCTATTAATAACTTGTCTTCCCCAACCGGACAGGCCACGGTTAACCTTGGTTTGGCCGGTACTGTGACTGCGATCCCGATTAGTGCACAAAGTGGATCTATCACTGAAAACTACACAATCTCAATTACAAGAAGAACGACGCCTTAGCACTCCCAAAGCACTCCATAACACCGTCACACGGTCATACCCATGCCATACAGCATCCGGACAGCAATCGGGTCTGAGACTCACGCCCCGTCTGCCTTTTTGCGAAC
>CAZGTK010000440.1:0-2553 GCA_964528415.1 uncultured Burkholderiales bacterium
CCTCGGCGCTCGTCACGCCCGCCTCGGCCTGCGCCAGCGCCGCGGCCGCCTCGCCGCCGGCGAGATCCGCCTGCTCGATGCCCAGCCGCGCCTGCTCGACGCCGATCCCGGCCAGCTCGATGCTCTCCGGCCGCGCCCCGGCCCGCAGCAGCGCCAGTTGGGCGGCGGCCACATCGCGCTGGGCGGCGGCTACGGCCACGGCGGCATCGGCCACCTGCCGTTCGCCGGCCGTCGCCCCCGCGCGCGCCTCGGCCAGGGCCAGTTGGGCCGCGGCGTAGCTCGCCTCGGCCGCCTCCACCTGGGCGCGGGTGGTCTGCTCCGGCGGTCCCAGAAGCGGGCAAGTCTCGCTGCGGTCGGGCAACGTCACGCAGGTCGTCACGATGGTATCGTAGGTCGCCTGCAGGGCGGTCATGCGGGAGTAGGCGGCGGCGAGTTGGGCTTCGGCGGCGCTGACGCGGGCACTGCTGACCTCGGTCGCCGCGTCGCGTTCGGCCGCCGCGCGGGCCACCCCGGCCTCGGCCGCGGCCAGCTCCCGCTCAGCGGCCAAAATCTCCTCCGGTCGCGCGCCGGCCTGCGCCTGGGCCAGAGCCGCCTCGGCCGCGGCCAGCGCCGCTTCGGCCGTCTGTTGCCCGGTGGCAGCCAGCTCCGTCCCGGCCCGCGCCGACGCCCGGGCAGCCTCGGCCGCGGCCAACCCCGCCTCAGCCTGGGCCAGCGCGGCAGTCGCGGCGGCATCATCGAGGCGGATGATCGCGTCACCGGCGGCCACCGCCTGCCCCTCGGCGGCGAGCAACCCGGCCACAATGCCGCCGGTCGTGAAGGCGAGGTCGGCCTCGTCGCGGGGGAGAAGCTGCCCCTCGGCCGAAATGTCGCCGGATGGGGCGGCCGGTTCCGCGCCGGTTGATGACCCGGGTTCCGGGTCGATGCTCACAAAGGTGGTCATCCCCCAGCGCAGGGGCAGGTCGCCGGGGTCGTCGAGGCGGATGGTGACCGGGTAGGTCGTGTCGCCCTGCGTCTGTTGGGAGATGCCGCCGATGGACTGGACGACGCCGGTCAGCCTCTCGCCGGGCAGCGCGTCCACGGTGACCTCGACCGGCCGGCCCGCGGCCACGCCGACCACATCGCGCTCGATCAGGTCGGTCGTCTCGATCAGCCAGCCGGAGAAATCGGCCACAACCGCGGCCGGCGCGCCGGCCTGCGCCACCTCCCCCACCGCGGCGGGCAGATCGGCCACCACGCCGTCGAACGGGGCGACGAGGGTGCGGTCGTCCAGCGCCGTCTGCGCGGCCGCCAGGGCCGCCTCCGCCCCCACGACGCCGGCCTCGGCCTGACCGACGGCCGCCTCGGCCGCCGCGTGCCTCGCCTTGGCCTCGGCCAGCGCCGCGCGCGCCCCGTCGCGATTCGCCTCGGCCGCGGCGATTGCCCCGGCCGAACCGCCGGCCAGCAGCAGGTCGAGATCGGCCTGAGCTGCGTCCTGCCGGGCTGTGGCGGCGGCCACGCCGCTGCTCGCGGCGCTCTGCTGGGCGGCCGTCGCGCCGTCGCGCAGGTTGTCGAGAGCGACCTGGGCCGCCTCGACCGCGGCCAGGGCGGCGTTGTAGGCCCGTTCGGCCTCGGTCAGGTCGTCGGCGTCGGGGTTGTCCTGCGCCCGCAACTGCTCGAGGTGCAACCGGGCGGGCACGACGGCGGCTTCGGCGGCGCGCAGGTCAGCTTCGGCCGCCTGGACGCGCGCCGCGCCCGCGCCCTCCAGCAGTTGGGCCTGGGCGGCCGTCGCCGCGGCCACCTGCGCCCCGGCCAGGGCCACGGCGCTCTCGCCGAGGGCGATGTCCTCCGGGCGGGGGTCGGCCGACGCCAGGGCCAGTTCGCTCTCGGCCGCGCGGACGCCCAGCTCGGCGGCGGTGATGCCCAGCGCGGCGGCCTCGAGACGGGCGGCGGCCGCGTCGCGCTCGGCCCGGGCCAACGCCAGCGCTGCCTCCGCGCCACGCAGGGCGGCCCGCTGGTCGGCCGCGTCGAGGCGCAGGATGGGCTGCCCGGCGGTGACGGCGGTGCCGGCGGGGGCCAGAATCTTCTCGACCACGCCGCCGACGGTGAAGGCGACGGCCGCATGACGCAGGGGGACGAGATGCCCCTCGGCCGACACGCGGCCGGTCGACGCCGGGGCGGCGATCCGGTCACTGCCGGGGGCGGCGGTCGTGGCGGTGGCCGCCGGTTCGTCCTGCGGCAGGGCGAAGAACCGGTTATAGGCGAATACGGCCCCGGCCAGCAGGACGGCGATGACCAGAAGGCCGATCAGGGCGCGCTTGAGTGTCATGATGGAACTCCCCTGATGACGGGCAACCGGAGTCTTGCCCCGGTCGCCTCCCCCTTATTCGGCGAAGACGTTGTTGGCGATGCCGAAGACGTTGGTCGGGTCGGCGGCCGTTTTCATCTCGCGCAGCATTTCGATAGCCGCGGGGGTCATCGTTCGCGGCACGAAGTCGCGGCGCAGCTTGCCCACGCCGTGATGGTGGCTGATGGAGCCGCCGTGGGCCATGATCGTCTCGCGCATGGCGTGCTCGA
>CAZGTK010000441.1:0-2542 GCA_964528415.1 uncultured Burkholderiales bacterium
GAGGCCTATTGCAGCGACGTGCACGAGCGGCTCGTGATCTACAAGCGTCTCGCCCACTGCGAGTCGCTCGACGATCTCGCCGACATGCAGCAGGAGCTGATCGACCGCTTCGGCCTGCTGCCGGAGCCGGCGAAGGTGCTGCTCGCCTGCCATCGCCTGCGCATCCTGGCGAAACCGCTCGGAGTCACGCGCCTCGACGCGTCGGCCGAGGCCATCCGGGTCCACTTCGTGCCGAACCCGCCGGTGGACCCGGCGCGCATCATCCGGCTGATCCAGACCAAGCGCCACTACAAGCTGGCCGGCCCGGAGACGCTGCGCATCGAGGCGACGGTGCCCGAGGTGGCCGAGCGCGCGCGCCACGTCGAGAGCGTACTGAAGGAGCTGGCCTGACATGCTGCTGGTGGTGCAAGGCGCCGACGTCGAGACGCGCGACCTGAAAGAGCTGGCGCAGCTCACGGGGGCGAGCGGAATCGAGCAGTCCGCGCCCAACGTGTTCCGCCTGGCCGGCGCGCGGCCCCACGAGGGCGTCGCCGCGCTGTGCGGGCGCGCGCGCCTGGACTACGGCTACGTGCCCGAGAGCCAGCGCCTCGTCGACTTCGGCCTGCTGGTGATGGACATGGACTCGACCCTGATCGCGATTGAGTGCATCGACGAGGTGGCCGACCTGGCCGGGATCAAGCCGCAGGTGGCGCAGATCACCGCGGCGGCGATGCGCGGGGAGCTGGACTACGCCGAAAGCCTGCGCCAGCGCGTCGCCCTGCTCGCCGGGCTGGAGGTCGCCCGCTTCCAGGAAGTCTACGACCGCCGCCTCGCGCTCAACCCCGGCGCCGAGCGGCTGCTCGCCGGCGTCAAGGCGGCCGGGCTCAAGACCATGCTGGTCTCCGGCGGCTTCACCTTCTTCACCGACCGCCTGCGCGACCGTCTCGGCTTCGACTACGCCACCTCCAACACGGTGGAGATCGCCGGCGGCCGCCTCACCGGACGCGTGCTCGGCGACATCATCGACGCCGACGGCAAGGCGCTCTGGCTCGCGCGGATGGCGAACGAGCTGGCGCTGCCCGCGTCCGGCGTGATCGCCGTCGGCGACGGCGCCAACGACCTCAAGATGATGGCGGCGGCCGGCGTCAGCGTCGCCTACCGCGCCAAGCCGGTCGTGCGCGAGCGCGCCACCTACCAGATCAACTTCGTCGGCCTCGACGGCATCCTGCACCTGTTCGCCTGAGCGCGCGGCGCGCGCGTCCGCTAGGCGGCGTCGTGCGGCGCGGCTACAATGGTTTCGGGGGTGCGCCGGCCCGCGGCGCCGCAAGGGGAATGTCGATGCTGCTGATTCTCTACTACGTGTTCGCCATCACGGTGATCGTCCTGCACTACACCGGCTTCCTGGCGCGCCGCAACCTGCAGTGGCTGGTGTGGGTGGTGGCGGTGACGGTGATCCCGGCCATCCTTTTCCTCTAGCCGGCTTAACCCGAATTCACAAATCGCCGGCGCGGCGTCGGTGACTAGGCCGCGTCCCGCCCCGCGCCGGGCGCCGCGATCGTCTCCAGAACCGAGGCGCCGCGGCGGCGGAACCAGCCCGTCAGGCTGAAACGCAGCCGGCTCGCCGGCAGCACCTCGTGGTGGATGCTGTCGCTGAGGAACACCACCAGGGTGCCGGCCTCCGGCAGCACGTCCTCCCAGCCGTTTTCCCCGTAAAGCCGCAGCGCGCCGCCAAGCTCGGTCGTCCAGCCGGCGTTCAAGTACAGCACCGCGGAGATCACGCGCGCGTCGGACTCGGCGAAGCGGTCGAGATGCTTGACGTAGTGCGCCCCCGGCGGGAAAGCCGCGTAGTGCCCCTCGAACTCCGCCAGCCCGAGAAAGAGCGCCGCGTTCAGCTTGGCCATGAGGGCGTGCAGCGCCTGCCAGAACGCCGCCTGCGGCGGGGTCGTCGCCGCCTCGTCGAGCCAGCGCACCTGGTCGCCGCGGAGCTCGCTCGCCAGGGTCCGCCCGCCGCCACGCCCGACACCGGCCCGCCGGAAGGCGCCGTCCGCGTAGAGCGAGCGCGCCTCCTGCGCCAGCGCGGCGACCGCCGCCGCGGGCAGGAAATCGCGGCTCACCGAGACGCCGCGGTCCACCAGGGCGTCGATGACGCGGCCGTAACGATCCATCCGCAGCGCCGCCTCGCGCGGACCGTCAGCCGCGCCAGGGCAACCGGTCGAGGTCGACGTTGCCGCCCGTGAGGACGATGCCGACCCGCTTGCCGGCGACGCGGACGCGCTCCTCCAGCAGGGCGGCCAGCGGCACCGCGCACGAAGGCTCGATGACGATCTTCATGGTTTGCCAGACGCGGCGCATCGCGTCGACGATGCCCTCTTCCGAGACTGTGACGATGTCGTCGACCAGCCGGCGGATGATGGGGAACGTCTTGTCGCCGAGCGACGTGCGCAGGCCGTCGGCGATGGTCTGCGGGTTGTCCATCGGCTGGCGCTCACCCGAGCGGAACGAGCGATAGGCGTCGTCAACGCCGACCAACTCGGCACCGAACACCCGAATGCCACCATTCAAA
>CAZGTK010000442.1:0-2542 GCA_964528415.1 uncultured Burkholderiales bacterium
CGGGAACGTCGTCTCGGTGGCCGGCGGCGGCGGCGGGGGCGGAGGCGCCGGGCGCGCCTGCGCCTGCTCCCACATCTGGCGATCGGCCTCCGCCTGCGCCGCGAGCAGCTCCTCCTGCCGCGCGCGCTCCTCTTCCTCGATCTTGCGCCGCTCCTCTTCCTCCTTGCGCCGCGCCTCCTCCTCGGCCTGCTGCTTCGCGCGCTCCTGGGCCTCGCGCTCGAGCTGCTTCTCGATCTCCGCCGCGCTCGGCAGCTGCTGCGTCGTCTCGGGGTTGAACAGCTTGAGCTCGTCGCCGACGTTGATGCCGAGCGCCGCCAGCCCGCTCATGTCGTCGGTCTTCGCCGCGCTGGGCGGCGTCTCGGCCGCGGCGACCATGGCGTTGAACTCCGCCGCTTCCGGCGTGCTCCACTGGTAGATCTGGTGGTCGCGGCCGTGCTTGTCCTTGCGCAGGCCGAGGTAGCGGAAGCGGTTGGCGTAATCCGGCGACAGGCGCGCGACGACGTCGTAGAACGAGCGCGACACCAGGATCTGATTCGGCTGCGCGAACGCCATCACGCGCTGGGCATCGTTGATGCCGTCGCCGACGAGGTTGACCTGGTCGCGCATGTCGCGCACCACTTTCACCGGCCCGAGGTTGATGCCGATCCTGACCTGGAGCGCCTTGTAGCGCTCCCGCGCGGCGCCGTAGAGCGCCTCGCCGAGCTTGGTCGCCGCGACGTAGGCGTCCTCCGGATCGCCGAGGAAGCTCACGGCGGCGCCGTCGCCGGTGTCGACCACGACCTTGTCCTGCTCGGCGACGTCGCGGATCAGGTCGGCCACCAGCTCGTTGAACAGGTCCTTGACCGCCATCTGCTCGGAGACCGGCCGCGTGCTGTACTCGACGATATCCATGAACAGCACGCTGGACATGAAGGTGCGCGCGCGGCGGCTGAGGGTGTTGTCCTCCTCGGGCGCGGCTGCCGCGGCGAGCAGCGATTCGTCGACGGCCGGCACGGCGCTCTGCGCTTCCGCCGCGCGGGCGTCCTCCAGGCGCTTGGCCTCTTCCTCGGCGCGCCGGCGCGCCTCTTCCGCGGCACGCCGGGTTTCGGCCTCGCGCTGCTCGGCGTCGGCGCGCGCCGCGCGCTCGGCCTCCGAGCGCGCCTGCCGGGCGGCGTCGGCGTAGCGGTCCGCCTCGCGCTCCGCGCGTCCCTTGGCCTCCGCCACTTCCTGCAACCTTGATTTGGCGGCGGAGAGCTCCTTGTCCAACGCGGGGATGTCGGCCTGGGCGCCGTGCAGGGCGTCGGTGAGCCCCGCGCCCTGCTCGTCGTCGACCAGCGTGATCGCCGAAGTCAGGGCCGCGACGCGCGACTTGCTGCGGGCGACGCCGTCGGCCAGCGCCTTGACCAGCGCATCCGCCTGGCCGCCGACCTCCGCCAGCGCCGACGCCCAGGCGCGGGCGCTTTTCTCCGCCGCCGCCAGGGCGGCTGCCTGGGACTCGCCCGCCAGGCCGCCCTCCGCAGCCCGCCGGGCCTCTTCGAACCCACTGCCCGCCGCCTCCGCCCGACCCACCGCATCCGCCAGAGCGGCGGAGGCCTTCTGGGTCTGCGCGCGGGCCTGCTCGAACGCCTTGGTCTCGCTCGTCACGCGCGCGAGCGCGTCCGCCCGCTCCTTCGCCGCGCGCGCGATCTCGGCCTCGGCCTCCGCCGCTTCCTTGGCGATGGCTTGCGCCTGCGCCTGGACTTCCTCGCGCTTCTTGGCGAGCGCCTGGGCTGTGCTTTCCGCCGTTCCGCGGGCCTGGCCGATTTCCTTGATGTCGTGCTCGCCGCGGCTGCGCTGCTCGATCGCCTTGGTGCGGGCGTCGGCCTCCGTGGAGGCCTCCACCTGCGCGTTCAGCGCCTTCTGACGCGACTCGGCGTACTTGGTGGCGTCGGCCAGCGCCTGGACCTGCCCCTGCGCCTGCTCGAGCGCCGCGCCGAGCGCCTTGGCCCATGCCGCCGCCGCCTCTCCCGCCCGGGCCAGCTCGGCCGCCAGCGCCTGCGGCTTCAGCCCCTCGGCATCGGCCTTGGCGCGATGCTCGGCCAGGCGCTTGCCCTCGGCATCGGCGGCCCCCTTGGCCTTTGCCAGCGCCGCGGCCGCCTGCTCGCGGCGCTGATTCGCCTCCGCCAGCTTGGCGTTCATGCTCTCGACGTGCTTGCGCGCTTCCGCGAGAACCCGGGCGCGCTTCTCGGCGACTTCGCGCGCCTTGCGCTCGGCTTCCTCTTTCGCCTCGCGCGCCCTGCGCTCGGCCTCCTCTTTCGCCTCGCGCGCCTTGCGCTCCGCTTCCTCGCGCGCCTTGCGTTCGGCGTCGCCGCGCGCCTGCTCCTCCGACTCGATGCGCGTGCGCCGTTCCAGGTCATCGCGCGCGCGGCGCTGCGCTTCTTCGCGGGCCCGCGCTTCCGCTTCCTCCTTGGCCCGGCGCTGCGCGTCCTCCTTCCGACGCCGCTCCTCCTCGCTGCCGGCGTCCGGGGTCGGCACGACGGGGCGCTTGAGGATCACCGTGAAGTCGAGCGATTCGCCCTCGTCC
>CAZGTK010000443.1:0-2540 GCA_964528415.1 uncultured Burkholderiales bacterium
CAGCACGGCCGTCGCGACCATGGCCCCCGCCACGCCCTCCCAGGTCTTGCCCGGACTGATCGACGGCGCCAGCTTACGGCGGCCGAACGCGCGTCCGGAAAAATAAGCGGCGGAGTCGGCGATCCACACGACCGCCAGCACCGCCAGCAGCGTTCCCGCCCCGTCCTGCCGCAGCTGCACCGCGGAGATGCCGGCGGCAAGCAGGGCGCCCGCGCCGACGCCGGCCCAGAGCCGGGTCTCGTCGATGCCTTCCCAAAATCGCAGCCACAGCGGCGCGCCCAGCAGCCAGAACGCGGCCGCCACCGCGACCCACCCGTTCGCGGCGACCGTGACCTCGGCGACGCCGCCGCCGAACGCCCAAACCAGCCCGGCGATGACCGCCGCGTAGAGGCCTCGCAGGGGGCCCCGCAGCGCGCACAGCGTGGCCCACTCGACCGCCGCGGCGCCGATGACGAACGCCACGACCAGGCGCCAGCCCGCCGGCGGCAGGAGGAACAGCGCCGAAAGGAACACCGCCAGCAAGGCGGCGGCGGTCAGGATGCGGGCTTTCAGCATGGCGGCGACGATCCTGCTTCGGCGTCAGCGCGGCGCAGTCCCCGCGGCCCGCTACGCCTTCTGCTTGGTCGTCGCGGCGAGGAGCTGCTCGCTGGTACGGCCGAACCGGCGCTCGCGCTGCTGATACCAGAGCACCGCCTGGTCAAGGGCTGCGCCGTCGAAGTCCGGCCAGAGCATGTCGGTGAAGTAGAGCTCGGTATACGCAAGCTGCCAGAGCAGGAAATTGCTCACGCGCTGCTCCCCGCCGGTGCGGATGAAGAGGTCGGGCTCGGGCGCGTAGCTCATGGAGAGGTGGGCGGCGAGCTCGGCCTCGCCGAACTCGGCGGCGCCGGGGGGCGCAGCCGCCACCATGCGATTGATCGCCTGCAGCAGGTCCCAGCGCCCGCCGTAGTTGGCGGCCACCGTCAGCGTCAGCGCCCGGTTGTCCGCGGTCAGCTCCTCGGCCTGCTCGATCAGCCCCACGAGGCGGCTGTCGAAGCGGTCGCGGCTGCCGATGACCTTGAGGCGGATGCCGTTCGCGTGCAGTCGGGCCACCTCCTGCTCCAGCATCGAGACGAACAGCTGCATCAGGAAGCTGACCTCGTCCTTGGGCCGGCGCCAGTTCTCGCTGCTGAACGCGAACAGGGTCAGGTACGCCACTCCCAGCTCGCCGCAGCGGCGCACCACCGCGCGCACCGCGTCGATGCCCTTGCGGTGGCCGGCAACGCGCGGCAGGAAGCGGCGCTTCGCCCAGCGGCCGTTGCCGTCCATGATGACCGCCACGTGCCGCGGGATGTCGCCGGCCGGCGGGATGGTCTGAGTAGAACTGTCGAAATCGGCCATGGCGAGGTCAGCCTCAGACGACCATCAGGTCCGCTTCCTTCGCCTGCAACACCTTGTCCACCTCGGCGACGTAATGATCCGTGAGCTTCTGGACGTCGTCCTGGGCGCGGCGCTCCTCGTCCTCCGAGACCGCCTTCTCCTTGAGCATGTCCTTGAGGTGGGCGATCGCGTCGCGACGCACGTTGCGGATCGCCACCTTGGCGTTCTCGGCTTCGTGCCGAACGACCTTGATCAGCTCCTTGCGCCGCTCCTCGGTGAGCGGCGGCATCGGCACGCGCACGGTGTCACCGACGGTGGACGGGTTGAGGCCGAGATCGGAATCCCGGATCGCCTTTTCGATCACCGGCAGCATCTTCTTTTCCCAAGGCGTGACGCCGATGGCGCGGGCATCCAGCAGGTTCACGTTGGCCACCTGGTTCAGCGGCGTTTCGTTGCCGTAGTAGTCCACCTTGATGTGGTCCAGCAGGCCGGTGTGGGCGCGCCCGGTGCGGATCTTGCCCAGGTCCGCCTTGAGCGACTCGATGCTCTTCTGCATCTTGTGCTCCGCGGTCTTCTTCACGTCTGCGATGGTCACGTTACCTCCTCGTTGCCCGGCCGGCAGCCGGCGCGATCAGCATTCGACCAGGGTGCCCTCGTCCTCCCCCATCACCACCCGCCGCAGGCCGCCCGGCTTGAAGATCGAAAAGACCTTCACCGGGAGCCGCTGGTCGCGGCACAGCGTGAGGGCGGTCGCGTCCATGACCTTGAGGTTGCGCACGATGGCCTCGTCGAAGGTCAGGCGCTGGTAGCGCATCGCGTCGGGGTGCGTGATCGGGTCGTCCGTGTAGACGCCGTCCACCTTGGTGGCCTTCAGCACCACGTCGACGTTCATTTCCATGCCGCGCAGGGCGGCCGCGGTGTCGGTGGTGAAGAACGGGTTGCCGGTGCCCGCGGCGAAGATCACCACCTTGCCCTCTTCGAGGTAGCGGATCGCCTTGCCGCGGATGTAAGGCTCCGCCACCTGCTCGATCGTGAGGGCCGACTGCACGCGGCTCGGCAGGTCGATGCGGCGCATCGCGTCCTGCAGGGCCAGCGCGTTCATGACCGTGGCCAGCATGCCCATGTAGTCGGCGGTGGCGCGGTCCAGGCCGGCGGCCGCCGGAGCGACGCCGCGGACAATGTTG
>CAZGTK010000444.1:0-2532 GCA_964528415.1 uncultured Burkholderiales bacterium
CGGGCGGCGCGCCCCTGCGCGAGGCGGCGCGGCTGCGGTAAGCTTGGCAGCGGGTCGGCGCGGGTTCCGCCGGCGCGGAGCGGAGATGAACGGGGTCTTTCTGCGGTTTTACGTCACGGAGTTTTCCCAGCACCGGGGCCGGCTGGTATACGAGTGGCTGATCGAGCAGGCGTACCGGCGCGGCATCGGCGGCTGCTCGGTGTTTCGCGCCATCGCCGGCTACGGCCGCCACGGCGAGGTGCACGAGGAGTCGTTCTTCGACCTCGCGGCGGAGCTGCCGCTGGAGGTGTGCTTCGTGCTGAGCGAGGCGCAGGCCGACGAACTGCTCGCCGCGCTGCGGGACGAGGGGCTCGACCTGTTCTACGTGCAGCACCCGGCGTCGTATGGCCGCGTGGTCAGCGGGACGACGCGGCCCGCGCGCGCTCAGCCGGCCGATGAATAGACCCAGCCGTTCAGCAGCCGCCGGGCCGCCTCGGCGGTCTCCGAGGCGCTGAGGCCGAGCGGCCCGCCGTTGACCGCGACGCATGCGTCCGCCGCGGCGCCGTGCAGGTGCACGGCGAGCCGGAGCGCCTCGGCGAGCCCGATGCCCTGGGCCGCGAGTCCCGCCACCAGCCCGGTCAGCACGTCGCCCATGCCGGCGCTGGCCATGCCGGGATTGCCGGTGGTGTTGAGCCACGCCGGGCCCTGCGGAAACGCGCAGACGCTGCCGACGCCTTTCAGGACCACGCCGCAGTTGAACGCCTCGGCGAGCCGCCGCGCCGCGGCGATGCGATCGGCCTGTACCTCCGCCGTCGAACCGCCCAGCAGGCGCGCCGCCTCGGCCGGATGCGGCGTGAGCACGGCGTTGCCGCGGCGGCCGAGCTGCTCGCCGAGGCGCGGCAGGCGCGCGATCAGGTTGAGCGCGTCGGCGTCGAGCACCAATGGCCACGGGCTCTCGAGCGCCGCCGTCAGCCACTCCAGCGCGTCCGGCGACATGCCGAGGCCCGGTCCGACCGCCAGGCAGTCCAGCTTCGGCAGCTGGAACAACGCCTCGGGCGGCCGCAGCATCAGCTCCGGCTGCGCGAAATCCACCGCGGGCGCGTCATTGCCGATCGGCGCGACGTAGACGCGCCCGGCGCCGGCCCGCAGCGCGCTGCGCCCCGCCAGCAGCGCCGCGCCGACCATCGACGGCGCGCCGCCGAGAATGCCGACGTCGCCGTAGCTGCCCTTGTGGCTGTTCTTTCGCCGCCGCGGCAGCGCGGCCGCCGCGGCGTCGCGCTCGATCACGCGCAGCGTCGGCGGGGGATAGAGCTCGTCCGCAATGCCAAGCCCGGCGACGTGGACCTCGCCGCAGCAGTCGGGGCCGTCCAGCGTGAGCAGGCCGGGTTTCAGGGCGATGAAGGTGACGGTGAGCTCGGCGTGCACGACGGCGCCGCGCACGCGGCCGGTGTCGCTGTCGAGCCCGCTGGGCAGATCGATGGCGAGCACCGGGCTGCCGAGCCCGTTGACCTGCTCGACGAGGTCGCGATACCGCCCGTCGAGGTCGCGCTGCAGGCCGACGCCGAAGAGTCCGTCGAGGACGAGATCCCATTCGCCGGCGGCCGGCGTCTCGCCGAGGATCGTGCCGCCCGCCGCGCGCCACTGGTCCAGGGCGGCGCGGGCGTCGGCCGAGAGTTTCGCGCGATCACCGGTGAAGACGACGTCGACCCGGTACCACCACTCGCGCAGGTGCCGCGCCGCCACCAGCGCGTCGCCGCCGTTGTTGCCGGGCCCGGCCAGCACCAGGACGCGGGCGCCGTCCGTCAGCAGCGCCCGAGCGGTCTCGGCCACGGCGAGCCCGGCGCGTTCCATCAGCGGAGCCGCCCGCGGGCCGCGCATCGCGGCGGCTTCGATGGCGCGAATCTCGTCGGTGGCGTGGAGGCGCAGCGGGGTCGGGGGCTTCATGCGGGGCGGGAGCGGGGCGACGGCCGTCATTCTCGACCATGCGCCGGCGTCGGGCAAGGCGGGCCGCGGCGGCGACCCGCGTTGCGGTAAAATCATGCTTTTTCCATGCACCGCGACTTCACGATGCTCCGGCTGCGCGGCGGTAACGCGCTTTCCGCCTTTCGCCGCGACAAGCTGCTCCAGCGGCTGCGCGCCGCGGTCCCCGCGGTGGCCGACGTCCAGGCCGAGTTCATCCACTTCGTCGCCCTCAACGGCGAGCTCACCGCGGCCCAGCGCGAGACGCTGGCCGGCATCCTGACGTACGGGCCGCGCTCGGCCGCGATGGCTGAAGACGGCGAGCTGCTGCTGGTCGTGCCGCGGCCGGGGACCATCTCGCCGTGGTCGTCCAAGGCGACGGAGATCGCGCGGGTATGCGCCCTGGCGGCGGTGGAGCGCATCGAGCGCGGCGTTGCCTACCGCGTCAGCGGGCAGCGCCGGGACGGCTGGTCCGCCGCGGAGCGCCGCGCGATCGCCGCCGGGCTGCACGACCGCATGACCGAGGCGGTGCTCGACACGCTGGACGAGGCCGAGCGGCTGTTCCAGCACTTCGCGCCGGCGCCGCTCGCGAGC
>CAZGTK010000445.1:0-2531 GCA_964528415.1 uncultured Burkholderiales bacterium
GCGACCTCGGACGGCTCGGCGTAGCGGCCCATCGGGATGCGCGCCATGGTCTGCGCGGCGAATTTCTCGCTGCGGATCACCTCCGTCATCGGCGTCACCACCGTGCCGAAGCCGACCGAGTTGCAGCGGATGCCGTAGCGCGCCCATTCCCGCGCGCCCGTCATCGTCATGCCGAACAGCCCCGCCTTCGCCGCGGAATAGTTCACCTGGCCGATCGAGCCGCGCTTGCCGGCGGTGGAGGAGATGTTGACGATGCCGCCCGTGGTGCCGGCGGGCTGGGGCATGTTGTCCTTGGCGCGGTCGATCATGTGCCGCCCCACGGCCTGCATCATCAGGTAGCAGCCCGTCAGGTTCACATCGATCACGGCCTGCCACTGCTGCATCGTCATCTTGGCGAACATGGCGGGACGGGTGATGCCGGCGTTGTTCACCAGCCCGTGCACCGCGCCGAAGCGCTTCACCGCCTGCTCGACGCAGGATTCGCCGAAGCCCTCGTCGGCGACGTTGCCCTGCACGGGCAGGATGCGGTCCTGCGGCATGGCGCCGGCCGTGGCGGCGAGGGTTTCCGGATTGCGCTCCACCAGCACCACATTGCCGCCGAGGTCGAGGAAGAGCTCGCTGATCGCCTTGCCGATGCCCTGGCCCGCCCCCGTCACGATGACGGTGCGGTCGGTCATGTCCATGGGATTGCGGGTCGCGGGCATCTCGGTTTCCTCCCGATGCTGAAGAGGGTGCAGTCTGCGCGGGCCGGGGGCGGGTGGCCAGACCCCTGGCCCCCGCTTCCGGTGATCCGCCCGCCGCTGTAGCGTCCCCGGCGCAGGGAGACACATGGCCATGCCAGCCGCCGCCTCGCCGCGCGCCGCGGCCTTCGACGCCCATGGGGCGCTGCCGGGCGCCGCATGACTCCCGCCGCGCGCCTTGCCGCCGCCATCGACCTGCTCGCCGCGCTGGAGGCGGAGAGACCGACATCTTCGCCGACGGCCGCGCGAACCGCGGCCACATCGCCGGCACGATCGCGCGCGGCTCGCTCAACGCCGACGACACGTTCTATCGCGGCATCGAGGGCGGCCAGTGGACGACCGGGTTCCCGAAGCAGCTCGAGATCAGCGAGCAGCTCGTCCGCCACGGCCAGAACCGCTTCAACATCTACTGCGCGCCGTGCCACGGCTACGACGGTCAGGGCAAGGGTGCGGTGCCGCAGCGGCTCGCCGCCGCCGGCGTCGCGTGGGAAGCGCGCAACCTCGTCGCGCCGGGTGGCGTGGCGATCACGATGCCGAACGGTCAGCTCTTCAACACGATCTCGAACGGCTACAACACGATGATGGGCTACGCCCAGCAGATCCCGCACGCGGACCGCTGGGCGATCGTGCTCTACGTCCGCGCGCTGCAGCGGTCGCAGAACGCGACGCTCGACGAAGTCTCGCCGACCGACGCCAAGTGCCAGAACATGGCGATGCCGTCGGCTCCGAGCCCGGCGCCCGCCGCCCCGGCGGACCCGGCTGGCTCTGCTGCCCCCACGGAGAACAAGTAATGTCGGCCCTCGTAAAATCGCTGCACCCCGACGAGAAGGTCAAGGCGGGCAAGCTCGGCGGAAGCCTCACCAAGGCCGGCGCCGGGATCGCCGTCGTGTTCCTGGGGATCTCGATCGTCCTCGGCTCGATGCAGGGCGACAACTGGAAGCGGTTCTTCTACTCGTACGTCGTCGGCTGGAGCTACATCTTCAGCATCTGCGTCGGCGTGCTGTGGCTGGTGCTGCTGCACCACCTGGTGCGCGGCCGCTGGGCCACGGCGGTGCGCCGGATCGCGGAGGCGATGAGCCAGGCGTTCCCGCTCGTGTTCATCGCGGGCCTCGGGTTCGTGATCCCGCTGGTCGCCGGCTACAAGGACCTCTACTACTGGGCGCACCCGGACGCGCACGATCCGGTCCTCAACCACCACCTGCACCACAAGCTCGGCTGGCTGTCGCCCGGCTTCTTCGCGATCCGGTACGCGATCTACGGCGTCGGCTTCACCGCCCTCGCGTCGTACTTCGCGAAGAAGTCGCGCGAGCAGGACGAGTCGGGTGACCCGAAGCTGTCCGAGAAGCTGCGGATCGCCTCGGGCCCGGGCATGATCGTCTACGCGCTGCTGACCTGCATGGCGGCGTTCGACATCCTGATGTCGATGGCGCCGAAGTGGTACTCGACGATCTACGGCGTCAACTTCTGGGGCAGCGCGTGCGTCGGTGCGTTCTCCGCGCTCGCGCTCGTCGTCCTCGGGATCCAGCGCTCCGGCCGCCTTGTCCACTCGATCAACGCCGAGCACTACCACGACATCGGCAAGTGGATGTTCGCGTTCACGTTCTTCTGGGCCTACACCGCGTTCTCGCAGTTCATGCTCCAGTGGTACGGCAACATGCCGGAGGAGACGGTCTGGTACAAGTACCGGCTGTTCGGCGAGTGGCAGTGGGTGAGCATCGCCATGCTCGTCGGCTTCTGGGCGTTCCCGTTCGTGTTCCTGCTCTCGCGGTGGACCAAGCGGATCGTGCCGTC
>CAZGTK010000446.1:0-2523 GCA_964528415.1 uncultured Burkholderiales bacterium
TCGCGGAGCATGCGCTCCGACCCGACGCCCGCGAGCTCCCGCTGCAGCGCCTCGCGCTCCTCGGCGGTGCTGAGCCATGGCAGTTGCAGAAGCCAGGTCGGTGCGACGGCGCGCAGCACGGGCACGATGCTGCCGTCGCGTCGGCAAAGCTCGGAGAGGGCCTCGAGCACGGGAAGGTACGGCTCTCCCGCGCCGTAATGGTCGACGCACTGGCCGCGCGCTACGGCGACGTCGCCAAGCGTGGCGACGAACTGCTCGATGAGCGTCGTCTTGCCTATGCCCGGTTCGCCGGCGACCCAGACGATCGCCCGTTTGCCGCGGCACGCCATGTCCCACGCGCGCCGGAGGCGCGCGAGCGGCTCTTCGCGGCCGATGAAGGTTGGCTGGCGCGTCGCGCCGGCGTCAACGGCGTCGGCCCCCGGCCCCGTAGACGTTGGGACGGCGGTCGGGACGGCGATGAACCGATAGCCCTTGCGCGAGACGGTCTCGATGAGCCGCGGTTCGCGCGCATCGTCGTCGAGCACCTTGCGAAGCTCGCTGATGACGGTCTTCAGGACCGATTCGCTGACGAACTGGTGGCCCCAGACCTGATCGAGCAATGCCTGCTTGGTGAGCAACGACCCCGGGTTACGCGCCAGTGCGCAAAGCACGGCGAACGGGGTCGGGGCGAGCGCGACGGGCTTTCCATCGCGCGCGAAGCGCGCGTTCGCCTCGTCCAGCTCGAAGCGGTCAAAGCGCACGTGCAGCGAACCGGAACTGGACGCAGGGCGGGCGTGGCCGGCGCGGTCAGCCATTGCAATTCGAACCGAGCCACGGATGGTCCCGCGACAACACTGGCGTCAATCCCCCCGCGGGTGCAAGCGGCGTTCATCATGCCATGGCACGCCGCAGACCCGATAGTTTAATCAGGCAGCGGCCGCCCGGGATCAATGATGATCGGTCGCGACGCGGCCGAACCGGAGCGGCCAGCGCACCGCCGGGTGCTGATTGCGGCGTGGGGATGCGGGAGGGTGGTGCCGGCGGCGGCCCCGCCGATAGGACTGCGCTGACGAGCTTCCCCGTCGCGGCTTGGCAAACCTCCCGAGTCCGATCGACCGACGGCCACCGCGCCGCCGAGAAGTTCGGGCGGCCGGCGAAGAAGGGCGGGTTCCGGCGCGCAAGCGTATGCGCCAGGGCGGTCAGTGCAGCGCGCTCGCCATCAGCCGCCGGTACCGGCCGACCAGTTCGCCCTCGTTGCCGAGCAGGTTGAACACCTGCAGCATGGTCTTGCGCCCGACGTCGTCGCCGAAAGCGCGGTCGCGGCGAATGATCTCGAGCAGCTGGTCCATGGCGGCGTCGTAGCGCTTCGCGTTGACGTGAGCCTTGGCGAGCGCGAGGCGCGCCTCGAGGTCGCCGGGATTGGCCGCGACGCGGGATTCCAGCGCCCCGGCGCCTTCCGCAGCCCCGCCGGCAAACGCGGCGCGGGCGATGAGCTCCGCGGCCTTCGGCTCGTCGCGCGCGAAGATGCTGAGCGCGTCGAGCAGCGCGCGCGCCTCGTCGATCCGCCCCAGATCCAGCAGGGCCTCGGCGCGGTCGACCCGGATCGCGTCGTTGGCCGGCTCCAGCGCGGCCGCGCGCTCGAGCAGCGCCAGCGCCGCGTCCTTGTCGCCGGCCGCGTAGCGCTCCGCCGCCTGGCAGCGCAGCTTCTCGGCCTCGGAGGGCATCAGGCGCTCGATGAACTCGCGAACCATCGCCTCCGGCAGCGCGCCGGTGAACTCGTCCACCAGCTGGCCGTCGACGAAGGCCTTGACGTTGGGAATGCCGCGCACGCCGAAGCTGGCCGCGAGAGCCTGGTTCCGGTCGGAGTTGACCTTGGCCAGCACGAAGCGGCCCTGGTACTCCTCGGCGAGCTTCTCCAGGATCGGGGTCAGCGCGCGGCACGGCCCGCACCACTCGGCCCAGAAGTCCACCAGCACCGGCGCCTGGCGCGAGCCGGCGATGACGACCTGCTCGAAATTGGCTTCGTTGACGTCGACGGTATGCTTGCCCATGAAAAACTCCGGAAAACGAACGCTCCCCGGGAAGAAGATGCGGCCGGCGCGGCCGCGTTTCAACCGCCGCCGGCGGCCTAGATGCGGCGGGCCAGGTCGGCCGCCTTGCCCAAGTAGCTGCCGGGCGTGAGCGCCAGCAGACGGCGCTTCTCCGGCTCGGGCAGCGGCAGCTCCTGGATGAAGGCGTGCAGCGCCTCGCGCGAAATGCCGCCCTTGCCGCGCGTCAGCGCCTTGAGCTGCTCGTACGGGTTGGGGATGCCGTAGCGGCGCATCACGGTCTGGATCGGCTCGGCCAGCACGTCCCAGGCGGCGTCGAGATCTTCCGAAAGGCGCGCCGGGTCGGCCTGCAGCTTGCTCAAGCCGCGCGCGAGCGAATCGTAGCCGAGCAGGCCGTAGCCCAGCGCCACGCCGACGTTGCGCAGCACCGTGGAGTCGGTCAGGTCGCGCTGCCAGCGCGATACCGGCAGCTTGTCCGACAGGTGGCGCAGCAGCG
>CAZGTK010000447.1:0-2522 GCA_964528415.1 uncultured Burkholderiales bacterium
CGACCTCCTGTTGCCCTACGGCTGCCGCAACGGCGCCTGCGGCACCTGCAAGGGCAAGGTGCTGGAGGGCGAGATCGAGCTGGGCCCCTACCAGGAAAGCGCCCTGACCGAGGTCGAGCGGCAGGTCGGCATGGCGCTGTTCTGCTGCGCGCGGCCGGCTTCCGCCCTGACGATCGAGTCGCGCGAGATCGGCGCGGTGCGCGACATCCCGATCAAGACGCTGCCGTGCCGGGTGCACGCCCTCGAGCGCCTCGGCCCCGACGTCATGTGCATCAGGCTGCGGCTGCCGCAGAACGAGCGGCTGCAGTTCCTGGCGGGGCAGTATATCGACATCCTGCTCAAGGACGGCAAGCGCCGCAGCTTCTCGATGGGCAACGCGCCGCACGACGACGAGTTCCTCGAGCTGCACGTGCGCAACTACCCCGGCGGCTCGTTCACACAGCACGTGTTCAGCGGCATGAAGGAGAAGGACATCCTGCGCTTCCAGGGCCCGCTCGGCACGTTCTTCCTGCGCGAGGATTCCGACAAGCCGATCGTCTTTCTCGCCAGCGGCACCGGCTTCGCGCCGATCAAAGCCATCGTCGAGCACGCGCTGTACACCGGCTGCCGGCGCCCGATGGCCCTTTACTGGGGCAACCGCGCGCGCGCCGACATGTACCTCGCCGAGCTGCCGGAGCGGTGGCAGCGGGAGCACCCCGGCTTTCGCTTCGTGCCGGTGCTGTCGGAGCCGAAACCGGAGGACGCGTGGGGCGGCCGCACCGGCCTTGTGCACGAGGCCGTGATGCAGGACCTGCCGGATCTTTCCGGCCACCAGGTCTACGCCTGCGGCGCGCCGGTGATGGTGGAGGCCGCGCGCCGCGACTTCTCCCGCCGCTGCGGCCTGCCGGAAGACGAGTTCTATTCGGACGCCTTCACGCCCAGCGAGCCGCCGCCGGCCTGACGCAGGGCCGCCTCAGAACACGGCCTTGCGGCGGCCGCCGGTCGCGGAGCGTAGCTGCGCGAGCGCCAGATCGAGACTCTTGCGGTAGGCGTCGCGCGCGGCCTCGGGCCGGTCCAGGCGCTCGTTCAGTTCGGCCAGCGCGAGATAGGCCGAGAAGCTCGGTTCCACCGACAGGCTCGCCTCCATGTAGCTCTGCGCCTTGCCCCAGAGGCCGGCGTGCGCGCACAGCCGGCCCAGCGTCAGCAAAAGCACCGCGTCGTCCGGGTGCTGGCGCAGCCAGCCCTCGGCGCGCTGGATCTGCCGGGAGGCGTCGCCTTCGGGGCACTCGGCGTAGAGCGGCAGCAGGTGCGACGCCCACTCGCGGCCGAGGCTTGCTTCCACGATCTCGTGGGCGGCGCGGCACTCGCCCAGGCGATTGAACGCCGCGGCGGCGGCCGCCGCGACCTCCGGGTTCTGCTGGTCGCGGGCGGTCACGCCGCTCCAGTGGCGCTTGAGGCCGTCGAGATCATCGGCGCGCTCGCGCACGCTCTCCGCCAGCGCGCGGTGCTTGATGCGGTCCACGTGCGCCGGGTCGACGGCGAGGCGTTTCTGCTCCTCGGCGAGCAGCCCGAGAACCTCGTCCCAGGACCCGGTGCGCTGGTGCGCCTTCAGCGCGAGCCGCAGCGCGCCCGCCGGCGGCTTGCGCTCGGCCTTGCGGATTGCCTCGATGACCTCCAGCGCCCGCCGTGGCTCGCCGTCGTCGAGCAGGAACTCCGCGCGGGCGAGATCCGCCACGCGCCGCTCGGCCGGCGTCGCGCCGTCGAGCGCCGCCAGGTGCTCGTCACGCCGCTGCGGCAACCGCTGCCGCTGCGCCGCGTGGGCTGCGAGCGTCGCCGCGAGGGCGCGGTCCTCGTTGAGCTTGAGCGCGCGCGCCGCCGACTTCTCCGCCTCCATGTAGCGGCCCTCGAAGAACGCCGTGAAGCCGTCGGCCAGGTAGCGGTGCGAGCGCCGCTCGCGCGAACGCTGACGCCGGGCGCGCAGCCGTCGCGGCAGCGACGCCGTGCCGGCCAGCAGCCGCAGCAGCAGGTAGAAGGCGAGGAACGCGGCCAGGATCAGGACGACGGCGAGGTTGACCGAGAGCTCGGTCCGATAGCCGCCGGCGACGATCAGCACGTAACCGCTTCCCTCGCGCGCGAGCAACGTGACCGCAAGCGCTGCGGCGGCCAGCGCCAGCAGCCACAGCAGGCCTTTCATCCCGCCCCCTGCGAGCGGGTCAGCCGGATGCCGCGCACCGCGGTGAGGCTGTCGTCGATGTTGGGCAGCTGCACGCTGACGGTCGTTTCGCGCAGCTCCCGCGCCTCGGCGAGCGCGGAGCCGACCTCGGGCGCGCGGGCGTCGAAGTACCGCGAGAGCCACTGCTCCGCGGTCGCCAGGTCGCGGCGGTAGACGCCCGGATCCCGGTTCAGCAGCGCGAGGCGGGCCGACAGCAGCCGCAGCCGCAGTTGCTCGCGCAGGAAGTACGCCTGCTCCGGCGCCAACAGCGGCGGCTCGGCCGAATCGACCTTCTGGATGCGCACCAGCGCGCGCAGGTCCCGCCAGGCCG
>CAZGTK010000448.1:0-2514 GCA_964528415.1 uncultured Burkholderiales bacterium
TCATCCGCGCCGTGTCCAAGAGCGGCAGCGGCGCCTCGCAGCCGGTCGAGGGACCGGTCATCGCCGAGCCGCAGTAATCCACCGCTCGCCCGCGACGCTCGCGCCTTGACGGGCCGCGCACGGCGCGCACCATGGCGCCGTGCCCACCGCCGACGCGCCATCGCTCCACGCCGACCAGACCACCGAAGCCCCCGCGGCGACGGGTGTCGTCTACGCCGGCCTCGACGAGGCCGGCTACGGCCCGATGCTCGGCCCGCTGTGCCTCGGGCTCTCGGTCTTCCGCGTCCGTGACTGGCGCCCCGGCGCGCCCGCGCCCGACCTCTGGAAGTCCCTGGGCGCCGCCGTCTGCCGCGCCGGCAAGGGCGCAAGCGAAACGCGCATTGCCATCGACGACTCCAAGCGCCTGAAGGGCTCCGGCACGATCGCCGATCCTCACGGCATCGCGCGCCTCGAGCGCGCCGTCCTCGCCGTCGCCCGCTGCCTCGAACTCCACGCCGACGACGACACCGCCCTCCTCCGCGGCCTCGGCGCCGCGCACGAGCGCGACGCCTGGTGGACCGGCGACGTCGCGCTGCCGACCTGCGGCGACGCATCGCGGAGCGCCATCGACGCCAATCTCCTCGCCGGCGCCTTCGAGCGCGCCGGCGTCGAACCGCTCGCGCTCCACGCCGAAGCGGTGGGGGTCGAACGCTTCAACGGCGGCTGCTCGCGCCTCGGGTCGAAGGGCGCCGTGAACTTCGAGGCCGCGGCCCGGCTCATGCGCATCGTGTGGGACCGCTGGGGCGCCGACGGCGACCCATCGGACGACGGCGGCCCGCGCCTGGTGGCCGATCGGCACGGCGGGCGCACGACCTACACGCACGCGCTCGGGCAGGCCTTCCCCGAGGCGGACATCGAACCGCTCGAAGAGACCGACCGCGCCAGCCGGTACGTGGTGCGAGAACGAAGTGGCGATCGACGCATGACCATCCTCTTCCGCCCCGAGGCCGAGCAGGCGCACTTGCCCGTCGCGCTGGCGTCGATGATCGCCAAGTACGTGCGCGAGCTGGCCATGCTCCGCTTCAACCGCCACTGGTGCGCCCGCATGCCCGGCCTCGCGCCCACCGCCGGCTACGTCGCCGACGCCCGCCGCTGGCTGCGCGACGCGGCGCCGGTCATCACGCCCGAGGAGCGCCGGCGCCTTGTCCGCGTCCGCTGATCGCGACCTGCTCCGGCGCGCCGCCCTCGGCGCGCTGCGCGCCGCCGGCGACGCCGAGCCCAACCCGCTCGTCGGCTGCATCCTGACCGACGCGCACGGCGCCGTGATCGGCCTCGGCCATCACCGGCGCTTCGGCGGCCCGCACGCGGAGATCGAGGCCCTGCGCGACGCCGCACGACGCGGAATCGACACCGCCGGCGCCACGGCCCACGTCACGCTCGAGCCCTGCCAGGGCACGGGCAAGACCGGCCCCTGCACCGACGCGCTGGTCCGCGCGGGCGTGAAGCGGGTCGTCGTCGCCGCGAGCGATCCGCACCCCAAGGGCGCCGGCGGCGCGGAGGCGCTCCGCCGCGCGGGCGTCGAAGTCCGCTTCACCGACGCCAGCCCGTTCGCCACGTGGCTGAGCGCGCCGCACCGCAAGCGCACCACGCAGGGCATGCCGTGGGTCATCGCCAAGTGGGCCGAGACGGCCGACGGGCGCATCCATTCCGTCCCCGGCGCCGAGCGCTGGATCTCCTGCCCCCAGTCGCTCCGGCGCGTCCACCGCCTGCGCGCCCGCGTGGACATGATCATCACCGGCATCGGCACGGTCCTCGCCGACGATCCGCTGCTCACGGCCCGCGACATCCCGCGCCTCCGGCGCGTCGCCCGGCGCGTCGTGCTGGATCCATCACTTCGGACGCCGCCGACGAGCAAACTCGTGAGGTCCGTGCAGCTCGCGCCGCTGACGATCGTCGGCGAGGCGTCGAAGCACGCGCCGCAGGCCGAGGCATTGCGCCGCGCCGGCGCCGAGGTGCTGGACTGCCCGACGGATGCGCCCGGCGCGCTCCGCGCCCTGCGCGGCGCCTACGCGCCGGCGACCATCATGCTCGAATCCGGACCGAAGCTCCTCCAGGCCTTCCTCCGCGCCGGCCTGGTCGACGAGGCATGGGTCTTCATCGCGCCCGGTCCGCGCGAAAACGAGACACCCGCGCTGATCGACCCCGCGAAGCACACGCTGCTCGTCCGCCGGCGCAGCGGCGTGGACTCGATGCTCGTCTACGGCGCCACCGGCTGGCTCGGCGCCAGCAGCTCCGGCCACGCGCCCGTGTAGACCCGCAGCACCCGACCCGACACCGCGCCCGGGCTGCCGTTCACGTCCACGAGCGCGACCTCGTCCAGCGGCCGGTCCGCGAAGTCGAACACCATCGCCGTCGCCCATTCCGTCCCCGGCGTCTCGCCCTCGCCGAGGATGCGCAGGTCCGGCGGCAGGCGCGTCGCGAGGAAGTCGAGCAGGTCCTGGATGCCTACTCGCGGAACGAGAATGCAACGCCGGC
>CAZGTK010000449.1:0-2512 GCA_964528415.1 uncultured Burkholderiales bacterium
GCGCTCGGTGGCGTCGCGCAGGCGCTTGGCCGCCGAGATGCGGATCAGCACCGGATAGGAGTCCACCAGCCGGTCGAGCGCGGCCTTGGCCTCGTCGTCCCACGGCAGCTCGCGGTGCAGCCGCGACGGCGTCGCCTCGACGCGATCGAGGTCGGCGGCGAGCGGCAGGATGTGGAACAGCGCATCGAACAGCGCGTTGCACACCTCCTGCACGATGTAGGTCGCGCCGGCGTAGCCCATGAACGGCGTCCCGGTGTGGCGCCGGATGATGGCGCCCGGGAACGAGGCCGGGATGTACATCGAGCGCGCGCCGACCTCGGCCAGGTACATGCGCTCGTTGTAGGAGCCGAACATGACCAGCGGCGTCTTCTCGCGGATCGCCTGGCGAACCGCGTCGTTGTCGGGTTTCACGCCCGCGCGCCGCGCGAAGCTGAACGTGCACGGCAGCCCCATCTCGTCCTCGAGGAAGTGGCGGATGCCGCGCGCGTGCGTCTCGTTGGCGACGATGGCGAAGCTGGCGGTGCCGAAGAAGTCCTGCGTGACCGAGCGCCACAGGTCCCACAGCGGCTTCACCGTCGTGTGTTTCTCGCGCTCGATGAACGGCTCCGGGTCGAGCCCGGTGAGCTCGCCCAGCGCGCGCAGGAAGCGGGTGGTCGAGTGCAGGCCCACCGGCGCCTGCAGATAGGGCCGGTCGAGCGCCTCGCACAGCATGCGGCCGAACTCGCGGTACATGCAGACGTTGACGTCGGCGTTGCTGAGCTTCGGCACATCGGCCAGGTGGCTGCCGAGCGGGAAAACCATGTTGACCTCGGCGCCTAGGCCTTCCACCAGCCGCCGGATCTCGGCCAGGTCGGACCAGGTGTTGAAGTAACCGTAGCTGGGCCCGATGATGTTCACGCGCGGCTTCTCGCCCGCCGCGCGGGCCTTGCGCTCGGGCACCTTTTTCAGCCCGTATTCGGTCCACAGCCAGTGCAGGGCGCGGTCGGCGCTCTGCCACTGGTCCTCGTCGATCGTGCGCGGCAGGAAGCGCTTGATGTTGGTGCCTTCCGGCGTGACGCCGCCGCCGATCATCTCGGCGATCGAGCCGGTCACCACCACCGCCGGCAGCGACGGGTCCAGGCTCCGGTGCGCGCGGCGCATCGCGCCCTCGGTGCCGTGCTGGCCGAGCTCCTCCTCCCCCAGCCCCGTCACCACGATCGGCAGCTCGTGCGGCGGCAGCGCGTCGGTGTAGTGCAGCACCGAGGTGACCGGCAGGTTCTCGCAGCCGACCGGGCCGTCGATCATGACCTGCAGCCCCTTGATCGCGGTGAACATGTACACCGAGCCCCAGTAGCCGCCCGCGCGATCGTGATCCAGCACCAGCATCAGATCATCTCCTCGGCCTTGCGCTGCTTGGCGAGCTTCTCCAGCCGCTTGCGGTAGTGCTCGCGGAATTCGGGCCGGTCCTGCGGCACGTCCTCCCAGACGCCGGCGCTGAAGCCCTCGCCGACGCCGCCGAAGAACGCCTTCATCGCGTCGAAGCGCGCCCGGTTGCCGAGCGCCGCGTTCACGACCTGCGCCAGCGAGCCGGCGCCGGCCGGCCCCATCAGCGGCCGCGCCGAGATCAGGTTGGTGAAGTACAGCGCGGGAATCGCCTTCTGCTTGGCCTTCTGCACCACCGGCGTCGTGCCGATGGCGAGGTCGGGCTCGAACTCCTCCAGCGCGGCCAGGTCCTGCTCGAGCGAGGCGCGGAACTGCACGCGCACGCCGTGCGCCTCGAGCCACTCGCGATCGGGATCCGACCAGCGCGTGCGCGGGCAGGCCGTGCCGGCGTAGCGCACGTCGGCGCCGCTTTCCTTGAGCAGGCGCGCGACCAAGAGCTCCGAGCCCTCGTAACCGGACAGCGTGATGCGGCCCTTGACCGGCGAGCCCGCCAGCGCGCCGCGGATCGCCGGCAGCAGCGCGTTCTTGGCGGCGTCGATCCGGGCCTGCGCGACGTTGCAAGCCGCGCCGACCGCGTCCAGCCAGGCAGCCGTGCCGTCGTGCCCGACCGGCGCCGAGCCCACCACCGCGCGGCCGGCGGCTTCGAACTCGCGCACCGCCGCGGTGTAGTACGGATGGATCGCGGCGACGGCGGCGCAGTCCAGCGCGGCGTAGAGCTCGCGCCACTCGCGCGTCGGCACGACCGGGCCAGCCGCGAGTCCCAGCGGCTCCAGCATGCGGCCGATGCCGACGGGGTCGGCGGGGAACATCTCGCCCAGCAGCGTCACCGTCGGCCTGTCGCTCTTTCCCCCGCGCGGCGCCTGCACCGGCCCCAGCTCGGCTTCGGTGCGCGCGTACTTGAGCATCGCGCCGGCCAGGACGTCCTTCGCCTCGGCGTGCGTCGGCACGCCGAAGCCCGGCACGTCGATGCCGATGATGCGCACGCCGTTGATCTCCTTCGGCAGCAGCTGCAGCGGCACGCCGGAGGCGGTCGGCACGCACAGGTTGGTGACGACGACCGCGTCGTACTTCTCCGGATCGGCCAGCCGGT
>CAZGTK010000450.1:0-2509 GCA_964528415.1 uncultured Burkholderiales bacterium
CGCCCTCGGCGACGTCGAACGGCGCCCGGTTGGTCTCTGCAACGCCGGCGATGTAATAGACCAGGAACAGCGGAAAAAGCGGAATGAAGTTCCACGCCCACAGCCCGCCGCCCGCCTGCGCCTGCACGATCTGGCCGAGGTTGAGGCTGCCAGAGACCATCAGCACCCCCACCAGCGCGAAGCCCATCGCGATCTCGTAGGACACCACCTGGGCCGCCGAGCGCATCGCGCCGAGGAAGGCGTACTTGGAATTGGACGCCCAGCCGGCGACGATGATGCCGTAGACGCCCATCGACGTGAGCGCGAGTATGTAGAGCAGCCCGGCGTCGATGTCCGCCAGCACCAGTTCCGGCGAGAACGGGATCACCGCCCACGCCGCCAGCGCGGGCATGATCGAGAGCATCGGCGCCAGCAGGAACAGCGTGCGGTTCGCCCCCGAGGGGACCACCACTTCCTTGGTCAGCAGCTTGAGCGCGTCGGCGATGGGCTGCAGGAATCCGCGCGGGCCGACGCGGATGGGCCCGATGCGCACCTGCATGTAGCCGATCAGCTTGCGCTCCGCAAGCGTCAGATAGGCAACCGCCAGCATCAGCGGCACCAGGATGGCGACGATCTTGGCCAGCGTCCAGACGGCCGGCCAGGTCGGCCCGAAGAAGGATTGGATGGCGTCCATTCGCTTCGATGCCTCCTAGCCGCCCGCCGCCTCGGCGGTCACGGCGTCCAGAAGCCCGCCGAGCGCCACGGTGGCCGGATGCGCACCGGCCACGCGGACGCAGCCTGCGGGCAGGCGGTCGTCGCGCGCGACCTCGAGGTCGACCGATCCGCCGGCCTGGGTGAGCCGCACGCGACCGCCCACGCGCAGCCCGCGGCGCTCGATCTCCGTCCCGTGCATGACGGCGACCGGCGCCGCGGCGTCCCGTGTCTGCTGCAGCGAGCGCGCGCGACGCACGATCGGATCGAGCTGGTAGATGGGAACCTCGCCGACGCGCTCGAGCGCGACGCGGTCCTCGTCGAGCCTGCCGGGTTCGGCACCCTCGATTCGATTGTCGAGAAACGCCTGCACGCCGTCGGCGCCGATCGCCTCGGCCAGCACTTCGTCCGCGCCGTTGTAATCGAAACCGGGCACGCCCAGCATGTTGCCGAGCACGCGCAGCACCTTCCAAGCCGGGCGCGCCTCGCCCTGCGGCCGCACGACGGCGCTGAACGATTGCACCCGCCCTTCCATGCTGACGAAGGTCCCCGACGTCTCGCTGAACGGCGCGATCGGGAGCAGCACGTGAGCGCGGGCGAGCGCCGGGCCGCGGAACGCGCTCAGCGCGACCACCAGCTCCGCGCCCTCCATCGCCCGGCGGGCCGCGGCGGCGTCGTAGGCGTCGAGCTCGGGCTCGAGGTTGAGCAGCAGCAAGGCGCGCCGCGGCGAGGCCAGCATCTCGCGCGCGCTCATCCCGGCCACTGCGCCCTGCCCGCGCGGACCGCGTCCCGGCAGCGCGCCGGCAAGGTGGGCGCCGACGCTGTTTGCGGCCTCCGCCAGCACGCCGACGGTCGCGCCGGAAAGCTCGCCGATCGCCTGCGCCAACACCCGCAGCGCGCCGTAGCGCGGGTGATGCTGCGCCAGCGCGCCGAGCAGGACCGCGGCCGGGGCATCCTGGCTGAGACTCGCCGCCACCTGCTCCGCGGTCGCATCGGGCTCGACGCGCGCGAGCGAGCGCTCGAGCTCGGGCGCGAGCCGGCCCGGCGCGCGTCGGGCCAGTGCCGCGGCGATGCGAGCCAGCGCCGTCACCATCCGCGACGGCGGCACCACCTGCTCGGTGGCCACCGGCGCCAGCAGGTCGTCGCCGATCGGGTTGACGAGGTGCAGCGCGGCGCCGCGCTTTGCCGCCTCGCGCAGCCGGTGCGTGAGCAACGGCTGCTCCTTGCGCAGCGTGCTGCCGACCACGAGAACCGACTTGAGCCGTGACACGGCCGCGACCGGCTGGCCCAGCCACGGCGTCCCCCGCTCCTTGCCGTCGAGCGAGAAGTCGCTCTGCCGCAGGCGGTGATCGACGTTGCCGCTGCCCAGCCCGCGCGTGAGCTTCTGCGCCAGGTAGAGTTCCTCCAGCGTGCTGTGCGGCGACACCAGGGCGCCCAGCTCCTTGCCGCCGGCTTCACGGCGGACCCGCTCGAGCGCGTTGACGGTGAACTCGAGCGCGCTCTGCCAGTCGGCCGTCACCCACTCCTCGCCGCGGCGGATCATGGGCTGCGTGAGCCGGTCCTCCGCGTTCAGGCCCTCGTACGAGAAGCGGTCGCGGTCGGCCAGCCAGCACTCGTTGATCTCGTCGTTCTCGCGCGGCAGCACCCGCATGACCCGCCCGTCCTTGACCTGCACGACGAGGTTGGTGCCGAGCCCGTCGTGGGGGCTCACCGAGCGGCGCCGCGACAGCTCCCAGGTGCGCGCCGTGTAGCGGAACGGCTTGCTGGTCAGCGCGCCGACCGGGCAGATGTCGATCATGTTGCCCGACAGTTCGCTGTC
>CAZGTK010000451.1:0-2505 GCA_964528415.1 uncultured Burkholderiales bacterium
GGAGGCGGGACGCCCGGTGCGGGACGTGAGCGTCACGGCGATCGTCGACGAACTGGTCGGCACCAACGCCTACATGGACCTCGCCGCGCTCGCCGCCTTCATGCGCGAGGACCGCGCGCTTTCGGGCGCGTACCTGCAGGTGGACCCGCGCGCGGCGCAGACGCTGTACCGCGAGCTCAAGCGCACGCCGGCGGTGGCCGGGGTCGCGGTGCGCGAGGCGCTGCTCAAGAGCTTCGACGAGATCCTGGACCGCTCGATCCGCGTCTCCAGCCTGATCAACATCGCCTTCGCCTGCGTGATCGCGTTCGGCATGGTCTACAATGGCGCGCGCATCGCGCTCTCGGAGCGCGGCAACGAACTGGCGAGCCTGCGCGTGCTGGGCTTCACGCGGCGCGAGGTCACGGTGATCCTGCTCGGCGAGCAGGCGGTCCTGACGCTGGCTGCGGTGCCGGCCGGCTTCGCGATCGGCTACGGGGTGAGCTGGCTGCTGTCGAGGCTGCTGGACACGGAGCTGTACCGGATTCCGCTGGTGCTGGAGCCGTCGACCTTCGCGCTGGCGTTCGTCGTCGTCGTGCTCGCGGCGCTCGCCTCCGGCTTGCTGGTGGCGCGCCGCATCCGCCACCTGGACCTGATCGCGGTGCTGAAGACGCGGGAGACATGAGCAAAGTGCTGACGCGGGTCCTGGGCATCGCCGCCGCCGGCGCCGTCGTCGCGATCACGGTGTGGGCCTTCCTGCCCAAGCCGGTCCCGGTGAGCGTCGGCGCGGTGGAGCGCGGCTTCATGCGCGTTACGCTCGACGAGGAGGGCGAGGTGCGCGCGTACAACCGCTACGTCGTGACGATGCCGGTGCCGGGCCGCCTGCTGCGCCTCGACCTGCGCCAGGGCGACGCGGTCAAGGAGGGCGACGTGGTGGCGCGCATCGCGCCGCTGCCGCTGTCCGAGCGCGAGCGCGAAGAGCAGGTCGCCCGGGTCGCCGCCGCCCGCGCGCTGCAGCTGGAGGCGCAGCAGCAGGCGAGCAAGGCCGAGGCCCGGTTGCTGCAGGCGCGGCGCGAGCGCGAGCGCGCCGAGAAGCTGGTGGAGGAACGGTTCATCGCCGCCCAGGCCGCCGAGCAGTTCCGGGTGACCGAAACCGCGGCCGCCAGGGACCTCGAGGCGGCGCGCTTCCACGAGCGTTCCGCGGCCGCCGACGTCCGGATTGCCGAGGCCGGGCTGGTCGCGTTCCGGGCGCGGGAGTCCGGCGGCCCCCTCGTCATCGACATCCCCGCGCCGGTGACGGGGCAGGTGCTGCAGATCCCCGACCGCAGCGAGCGCGTGCTGGCCGCCGGCGCGCCGATCATGACGCTGGGCGACCCGGCGCGCTTCGAGATCGTCGTCGATTACCTCACCACCGACGCCGTGCGCATCCGGCCGGGCATGACGATGCTGCTCACCAACTGGGGCGGCGGCGCGACGCTGAAGGCGCGCGTCCGCGTCGTCGAGCCCGGCGCGTTCACCAAGATCTCGGCGCTCGGCGTCGAGGAGCAGCGGACCAACGTGGTCGCGGACTTCGTCGATCCGCCCGGGCCGCTCAACGACGGCTACCGCGTCGAGTCGCGCGTCGTCGTCTGGGAGTCCGACGCCGCGCTGAAGGTGCCGGTGGCGAGCCTGTTCCGCGTCGGCGCACAATGGGCCGTGTTCGTCGTCGAGGCAGACCGCGCCCGCCGCCGCATCGTCGAGATCGGCCACCGCAACGCCGTGGACGCCGAGGTCGTGCAGGGCCTCGAGGAGGGCGCGCGGGTCGTGCGCCACCCGCCCAACGAGCTCGAGGACGGCGCGCGCGTCGAGCCGCGCCTCGCCCGCGCCGGCGGCGAGCGGCGCTAGAATACCGGCCAGGAGGACGGACCATGGAGATCCGCAAGACGCTGCCCGAGCAGGCGCCGCCCGAGTCGGTGCGGCAGCGCGCCGACCCGCCGCGGCTCGTCATCGACGGCCTGGTGGAGCGGCCGCAGGCGCTCGGCCCCGAGCAGCTCGCCGGGCTCGCGCGCGGCGGCTTCACCGAGAGCTTCAAGTGCGAGGAAGGCTGGGAAGTCCCGGGGCTCGCCTGGGAGGGCTTCCGGCTGCGCGACGTGCTCGCGCTCGCCGGCGTGCGATCGCAGGCGCGCTTCGTGCGCGTCGGCTCCGGGGAGTACGTCGTGCCGATATCGCTCGAGGATGCCGAGCGCGCGCTGCTGTGCGACCGCTTGAACGGCGCGCCGCTGCCGCAGAAGAACGGCGCGCCCTGGCGGCTGTCGGTGCCGGGGGCGGTGTGCTTCGCCAGCGTGAAGTGGGTGGACCGCCTGACGCTCGCCGCGGAGGCGGGCGAGAACACCGGCCAGGCGATCGCGCGCTCGCGCCAGAAGAGCGGCGGCTGAACGGTATTGAGCTTCCGCGATTCCTACCTGCGCGCCCTGCGCTCGCGGCTCGAGCGCTGGGGCATCGAGATCGACGAGCTTGAGCGCCGGGCCGGCCGCCTCGCGGGCAGCGCCC
>CAZGTK010000452.1:0-1081 GCA_964528415.1 uncultured Burkholderiales bacterium
GCGCACAAGGGGCGCATGGCGTCGGTGGCGTTCCACTTCTTCAACCAGTACCGCGCCGAAGGGCGCGTGCGGCTGTTCGAGGGCAGCGGCGGCTATGCCGACGGCGAGCAGCGGCGCGATTTCGTGTCGGTCGAGGACGTGGTGGCGGTGGCGATGCACTTCCTCGACCGCGACGAGGGCGCGGGCGTGTTCAACGTCGGCACCGGCGCGTGCCAGTCGTTCAACGACGTCGCCGTGGCGACGGTCAACGCCTGCCGGCGGGCGGCGGGCGAGGCGCCGCTTTCCCTGGCCGAGCTGCGCGCGCGCGGCATCATCGAGTACGTCCCGTTCCCGGAGGCGCTGCGCGGCAAATACCAGAGCTTCACCGAGGCCGACCTCGCCGCGCTGCGGGCGGCCGGCTACGCCGAGCCGTTCCTAACGGTCGAGGAGGGGATCGAGCGCTACGTCGGCTGGATGCTGGAGCGCGCCGGCTGAGCGCAGCCGGCCGTGCGATAATTTCGGCAAGGCCGGTGCCGGCCTCGTCCGAGCCATGACTTTCCGCCACGCGCAGATCGAGGATTTCGTCGGCAACACGCCGCTGGTGCGCCTGAAGCGCATGCCGGGCAGGACCAGCAACGTCGTGCTGGCCAAGCTGGAGGGCAACAATCCCGCGGGCTCGGTCAAGGACCGGCCGGCGCTGTCGATGATCCGGCGCGCCCAGGAGCGGGGCGCCATCCGCCCCGGCGACACCCTGATCGAGGCCACCAGCGGCAACACCGGCATCGCCCTGGCGATGGCCGCGGCCATGATGGGCTACCGCATGGTGCTGGTCATGCCGGAGCACCTTTCCGTCGAGCGGCGCCAGACGATGCGCGCCTTCGGTGCCGAGATCATCCTCACGCCCAAGGACGGCGGGATGGAGAACGCGCGCGACGTCGCCGAGCGCATGCGCGACGAGGGCCGCGGCGTGATCCTCGACCAGTTCGCCAATCCCGACAACCCGCTGTCGCACTACGAGGGCACCGCGCCCGAGATCTGGCGCGACACCGGCGGCAGGATCACCCATTTCGTCAGCAGCATGGGCACCACCGGCACCATCATG
>CAZGTK010000452.1:1091-2498 GCA_964528415.1 uncultured Burkholderiales bacterium
GAACCGCTCGATCGAGATCGTCGGCGTGCAGCCGGAAGAGGGCGCGCAGATCCCCGGCATCCGCAAGTGGCCGGAGGAATACCTGCCGAAGATCTACGATGCCGCGCGCGTCGACCGTATCGTGCTCGTGTCGCAGGCCGAGGCCGAGGACACCATGCGCCGCATGGCGCGCGAGGAGGGCATCTTCGCCGGCGTATCCTCCGGCGGCGCGATGGCGGTGGCGCTGCGCATCTCGGCCGAGACCGAGAACGCGGTGATCGTCTCCATCGTCTGCGACCGCGGCGACCGTTACCTCTCGACGGGTGTCTATCCCGCGTAGCGCGCTGAAGATCGCCCTTGGCGCGGCCGCGCCCGCGGCGCTGCTCGCCGCCGCCCTCGCGATTGCCGCCGCGCCGCCGCGTGCCGAAATCCGTCTGGGCCGCATCGTCGGGCCGGATTTCAGCCTCGCCGGCGCCCGCGTCACCTTCGATCTCGCCACGCCGAGCCGGGGCGAGGCGGTCCTCGAGGGCGTGCACCTGGCGGGCCGCGCGCTCGGCGAGATCCGCCTGGCCTGCGCCGACCTCAAGCTTTTCGCGTCCCGCGTCGAGTGCGACGCCGGCCGGCTCGGTGCGGTCCCGGCGCGCTGGGCGTTCGATGCGTCGCGAAAGACGGGACGCGTGCAGCTCGCGCCATCGACCCAGGAGCGCTGGGAGCTGCGTTTCAGCGCGGGCGAGGCGGGTCCCGAGGCCGAGCTGCAGGTCGAGCGGGGGCAGGTCGAGCGCGTGCGGGACTGGCTTCCGCCCGGCTGGCCCCGGCCGGGCGCGGGTGCGGTCACGGGATCGCTCACGTACCGCGCGGGGGCGACCGGCGGCGCCCGGCTGCGGGCGGCGCTCACCGTCGCCGGGCTCGGCTTCGCCGATGCGAGCGGGCTGCGCGCGGGGGAGGGCATCGCCGGCACGCTCAAGGCGCACGCGCGGGGCAGCCCCGCAGGCTGGGATTGGGACGCCGCCATCGACTGGTCGGACGGCGCCGTGTTCTGGGACCCGGTTTACGTTCCCGGCGGGATCAGGGCCACGGCGCGGGGGCGCTACGACGAGCGGCAGCTCGTGCTGTCCGATCTCGACGCCGAGCTGCCGGGGGCCGTTCGCGTGACGGGCGCGGGGCGCTGGGACGCGGCGGCGCGCCGCCTCGCGGCGCTGGAGCTGTCCGCGCGCGTTCCGGACCTCGCGGACGCTTTCGGCCGGTGGGCAGCGCCGCTGCTGACCGGCAGCCGCTGGGCGCAGGTCAAGGTCGCCGGCGCCGCGCGGGTCGAGATGGCGCTGGCGGACGGCGAGCTGCGCGCGGCCGACCTGGCGTTCGAGCGGGTGATGCTCGACGACGCCGGCGCGGCGATGGCGCTGAACGGCGCGTCCGGACGCCTGCGCTGGC
>CAZGTK010000453.1:0-2497 GCA_964528415.1 uncultured Burkholderiales bacterium
CGAGGTGCCCGACCTCGACGCGGGCGTGTGGGAGCAGTTGGCGGCGCGCATCAGCTACGTGCAGGGCGACTACGAGAGCGCGGACGGCTTCGTTCGCCTCGCGCGGAAACTGGCCGGACTGGACGTCGCCGGCACCATCTTCTACACGTGGCGGATGACGAAGTTGACGAGCCAGCGCTGCGGGACCGGCAGCAGGTCGCCGATCTCCGTGGTGATCACGTGCCGGATCGGCGTCTTGCCGATCACCTGCTGCAGGACGCTGGCGAAGTTCTCGATGATGACGATGGCTTTCGCGCCGGAGTCCTTCAGCTGGTGCTCGAGCTCGCGCGCGGTGTAGAGCGGGTTGACGTTGACGACGATCATCCCCGCGCGCAGGACGCCGAACAGCGCGACCGGGTATTGCAGCAGGTTCGGCGACATGATGGCGACGCGCTCGCCCTTGCCCAGGCCCGGCAGGCTCTGGAGGTACGCCGCGAAATCGCGCGTCAGCCGGTCGAGCTGGGCGTAGGTCAGCGTGCGGCCGAGGTTGTGGAACGCCGGCCGGTCCGCGAACTTGGCGACGGTCTGATCGAGCAGGTCCGTGATGGAGCCGAAGCGGTCGGGGTCGATCTCGGCGGGCATGCCCGCGGGATAGTGCTTCAGCCAGATCTTTTCGCTCACGACGCCTCCGCGATGATTGTTGTCGAAAATTCCCCCCGGGACCGGTCCCGGTCGCTTAGCCTTCGCTGCCCGCCCGCGGGAGCCGCTGCGCGCCGTCCGACCGCCCCCTCGCGCGCCGGCGGCGATCGCCCGCTCCGGCGCTAGATTAGCGCGTTCTCCGGCCATGGCGAGCGAATTGTCGTGAAGCACGCAAAAATGGCGGGGCGGAGCGATCCCGCCGATCCCTCGGGCGCCGCCGCCCGGGTACGGCCCGCCCGGATCCGCGGCCGCGCGCGCCGCCTGCCGACCGCTTGAACCCGGCCCGGCGACCACGGTCTCAGCCCAGGGAACCCCGCCATGCGCCTCGCCTCGCTCCTGCTCCTGACCTGCGCCGTGCCGGCGATGCTGCCGGAGCCGGCTCGCGCAGCCGACACCGCCGCGGCGGCGACCGCGATCCGCGGCGCCGCGGTCGAACTCATCGAGTCGACGCCTGCTGCGCAGCGCGGCCGGCTGCTGCAGCCGTTCACCGACGCGGCCCGCTCCGACTGGCACTACACGCCGCGCAGCCGCGCGGGGCTGCCGTTCAAGGACATGAGCGCGGCGCAGCGCGAGGCGGGGCAGAAGCTGCTCGGCGCGGCGCTCTCGGACGACGGGCTCGAGAAGGTCCGCGCGGTAATCGCGCTCGAGATCGCGCTGCGCGAACTGGAGACGTTCCCCTTCTCGCGCGATCCGGAGAACTACGCGTTCGCGATCTTCGGCACGCCGGACGCCGCGGCGCCGTGGGGCTGGCGGATCGAGGGGCATCACCTGTCGCTGCATTTCACGCTTGTCGGGGGGAAGGTCGTCGCGACGCTGCCGCAGTTCGTCGGCGCCAACCCGGCCGAGGTGCCGAAGGACATTGCCGGCGGCCCGCGCAAGGGCGAGCGCGCGATGGCGGCGGAAGAGGACCGCGCGTTCGAGCTGCTGGGTTCGCTGAGCCCGCAGCAGCGCCGGGCGGCGATTTTCAGCCAGCAGAGCTATGGCGACGTCGTCACGCGAAACGCGGCGAAAGTGGACCCGCTGGAGCCGGTCGGGATCGCGTTCAAGGATCTCGACCGCGGCCAGCAGGCGCAGCTGCTGCGCATCGTCGAGGCGTTCGCCGGCGTCGCGGAGCCGCCGCTGGCGGAGCAGCGGCTCGAGCGCATGCGCTCCGGCGGGCTGGACTCGATCCGCTTCGGATGGGCCGGCGCCACCGAGCGCGCGCAGCCCTATTACTACCGCATCCAGGGCGCGACCTTCCTGATCGAGCTCGACAACCGCGGCGGCAACCACATCCACGCGGTGTGGCGCGACTTCGACGGCGACTGGGGCCGGGACGTCCTGCGCGAGCATTATCGGAAGTCGGCGGGAACCTCGCACCGCCACTAGCGGGCCGGCCGCCGCGATCTTCACGTGACCACCGCGGATTTCCTGCTACGCCCCGCCCGGCCGGATGACCTGGACGCGATCAACGCCGTCGTTGAACGCGCCGTCATGACCTGGAGCGTGCCGGAGCGCGTGAAGCGCCTGGCGCTGCCGGGCTACCGCTATTCGGCGCACGACCTCGAAGTGTTCGCGTTCGTCGTCGCGGAGGCGCCGGGCCACGGCGTCGTCGGCGTGGCGGCGGTCGAGCCGGCCGGGCGCCGCGACCTGCCGGAAGGCGCGACCGGCGTCTTTCTGCACGGCCTCTACGTCGACCCGGCCGTCCATCGCCGTGGCCTTGGGGCGCGCCTCCTGGCGGCGGCCGTCGACCACGCGCGCCGCCGCGGCGTCGACGGCGTGCTGATCAAGGCGCAGCGCGACGCGGAGGGCTTCTTCCGCGCGCAGGGCATGCGGCCGC
>CAZGTK010000454.1:0-2496 GCA_964528415.1 uncultured Burkholderiales bacterium
CTTCTACCAGCTCGTGCGCGCGCTGCTCGCGGATCGCCTGCCGGCGCCGGGCGCGCCGCGCCGCGCGCGCCCCCGGGGCGGCCGTCCCCGCGCCAATCTGCTGGGCCCCACCGTGCTCGGCTTCCGTACGCGCGACGACGTCGTCGAGGTCACGCGCCTGCTGGACGCGCTCGGCGTCGACGTGCACGTGGTGGCGCCGCTCGGCGCCAGCCCCGACGACCTGCGCCGACTGCCCGACGCGGACTTCAACGTCGACCTCTACCCCGAGGTGGCGCGCACCGCCGCGCTCTGGCTCCAGCGCGCGTTCGGGATGCCGTTCACGAAGACGATTCCGCTCGGCGTCGGCGCCACGCGTGAGTTCGTCGCCGAAGTGGCGCGGCTGGCCGGCGTCGATCCGGCGCCGGTGCTGGAGCGCGAGCGCCCCGGCGGCGCGTCGCTGGCCGCGTCGCAGTCGCGGCTGCCCTGGTATGCGCGCTCGGTGGACTCCACCTATCTCACCGGCAAGCGCGTGTTCATATTCGGTGACGCCACCCACGCGGTGGCCGCGGCGCGCGTCGCGCGCGAGGAGATGGGCTTCACCGTCGTCGGCCTGGGCAGCTACAGCCGCGAGTTCGCGCGCGAGGTGCGCGAGGCGGCGGCCGCCCTCGGCGTCGAGGCGCTCGTCACCGACGATTACCTGGCGGTCGAGGCCGCGATCCGCGACGCGGCGCCCGAGCTGGTGCTCGGCACCCAGATGGAGCGCCACATCGCCAAGCGCCTCGGCGTCGCCTGTGCGGTGATCTCGACGCCGATCCACGTGCAGGACGTCCCCGCCCGCTACAGCCCGGTGTACGGCTTCGAGGGCGCCAACGTGCTGTTCGACACCTGGGTGCATCCGCTGGTGATGGGGCTCGAGGAGCACCTGCTGGCGATGTTCCGCGACGACTTCGAGTTCCACGACGGCGCCGCCGCGTCGCACCTGCCCAACGCCGCGCTCACGCCCGCGCGCGCGCCGGAGGACGCAGCCCTCCCCGCCGCTCCGCCGGTCGACGGCGCCGCGCCGGCGTGGACCGCCGAGGGCGAGCAGGAGCTGCGCAAGATCCCGTTCTTCGTGCGTGGCAAGGCGCGCCGCAACACCGAGCGCTTCGCGCAGGAGCGCGGCGTCGCACTGATCACCGTCGAAACCCTGTATGAAGCGAAAGCCCACTTCGGCCGCTGACGCCACGCCGGTGCGCGTGGTGATCGTGACGCTGGACAGCCACCTGGCCAGCGCCACCGAGCGCGCGCAGCACCAGCTGCTGCGCGAGCTGCCCGGCCTGCGCCTGTCGCTGCACGCGGCCGCCGAGTGGGGCGACGACCCGGCGGCGCTGGAGCGCTGCCGCGCCGACATCGCCCAGGGCGACATCGTCATCGCGACGATGCTGTTCATGGAAGACCACATCCGCGCCGTGCTGCCGCAGCTCGCCGCGCGGCGCGAGCACTGCGACGCCATGATCGGCTGCATGTCGGCGCCCGAGGTGGTCAAGCTCACGCGGCTCGGCCGTTTCAGCATGGACGGCCCGCCGGGCGGCGCGATGGCGTGGCTCAAGCGCCTGCGCGGCGGCCGCGGCCAGGACAAGGGCCGCCCCGGCAGCGCCGGCGCCCAGCAGCTCAAGATGCTGCGGCGGATTCCGCAGATCCTCCGCTTCATCCCGGGCACCGCGCAGGACGTGCGCGCCTACTTCCTCACGCTGCAGTACTGGCTCGCCGGCTCCGACGACAATGTCGCGAACCTGGTGCGCTACCTCGTCGACCGCTACGCCGACGGGCCGCGCGCCGTCCTGCGGGGCACGCTGAAGGCCGCGGCGCCGGCCGATTATCCGGAGGTCGGCGTCTATCACCCGCGTCTCGCGGGCCGCATCGCCGACCGGGCCGACCGGCTGCCGTCCGCCGGCGCGGACGCCGGCACCGTCGGCCTGCTGGTGATGCGCTCCTACGTGCTGGCCGGCAACGCCGGGCACTACGACGGCGTCATCGCAGCGCTGGAGGCGCGCGGCCTGAACGTGGTTCCGGCGTTCTCCAGCGGGCTCGACGCGCGCCCGGCCGTCAACGCGTTTTTCATGAAGGACGGCCGCGCCTGCGTCGACGCCATCGTGTCGCTCACCGGGTTCTCGCTGGTGGGCGGTCCCGCGTACAACGACGCGCGCGCCGCCGAGGAACTGCTGGCGCAGATCGACGTGCCCTACTTGGCCGCGCACCCGGTGGAGTTCCAGACCCTCGAGCAGTGGGAGGCGTCGGAGCGCGGCCTGCTGCCGGTCGAGTCCACCATCATGGTGGCGATCCCGGAGCTGGACGGCTCCACCGCGCCGATGGTGTTCGGCGGACGCTCCGAGGCGCCCGGCGCGCGCGAGCGCGACATGCAGGCCCATGGCGAGCGCTGCGCGACGCTCGCCGCGCGCGTGGCGAAGCTGATCGCGCTGCGGCGCGCGCCGCCGGCCGAACGGCGGGTCGGCATCGTGCTGTTCAACTTCCCGCCCA
>CAZGTK010000455.1:0-2490 GCA_964528415.1 uncultured Burkholderiales bacterium
CAGTGGATCGTCGTGCCCACCGGGATGTTCCGCAGCGGCAGGGTATTGCCGGGCTTGATGGGCGCGTCGGCCCCGCTCATCAGCTGGGCGCCGGCCGCAACGCCTTTGGCCGCGATCACGTAGCGCCGCTCGCCGTCGGCATAGCAGACCAGCGCAATGTGGGCCGACCGGTTCGGATCGTGCTCGATGCGCTCCACCTTGGCCGGAATCCCGTCCTTGTCGCGCCGGAAGTCGATCACGCGATATTGGCGCTTGTGCCCGCCGCCCTGGTGGCGCGTCGTGATGCGCCCCTGGTTGTTGCGGCCAGAGCCGCGCTTCTTCGACTCGGTGAGGCCCTCGTGCGGCCGCCCCTTGTACAGTCCCGGCGTCGACACCTTCACCATGGCGCGTCGGCCCGCCGATGTCGGCTTCATCTTGACCAGCGGCATTTACTTCACCTCCGCAGCGAAGTTGATTTCCTGTCCCGGCTGCAGGCAGACGTAGGCCTTCTTCCAGTTCCGGCGGCGTCCTTCGAAGCGGCCAAAGCGCTTGGCCTTGCCCTTCACGTTGGACACCTGGACCGATTTCACCTGGACCTTGAACATGAGTTCCACCGCGGCCTTTACTTCAGGCTTGGTCGCGTCCTGCAGCACGCGGAAGACGACCTGGTCGTGCTTCTCGCCGACATAGGTGCTCTTCTCCGAGACCTGGGGCGCGATGAGCACCTTCATCAGCCGCTCGGGATTGAACGCGCTCATGAGTACATCTCCTCGAACTTGGCCACGGCGCCCCGCGTCAGCATGACGCTGGGGAAACGCAGCAGGCTCACCGGGTCGGCCTGATGCGGCTCGACCACCAGCACGTCCGGCAGGTTACGCGAGGAAAGGTAGAGGTTGTCGTCCATCGCGTCGGTGATGATCAGCACCTTGCCGACGCCCATCGCCTTGAGCTTCTGCGCCAGCGCCTTGGTCTTGGGCGCGTCCACCTTGAGCTCCTCCACGACCGTAAGCCGGCCGTCGCGGGCGAGCTGCGAGAGGATCGAGGCCATGCCGGCGCGGTACATCTTGCGATTGATCTTCTGTGAGAAGTTCTCGTCGGGGGAGTTCGGGAAAATGCGGCCACCACCCCGCCACAGCGGGCTCGAGGTCATGCCGGCACGGGCCCGGCCGGTGCCCTTCTGCCGCCAAGGCTTGCGGGTGCTGTGTTTGACCGCGCCGCGATCCTTCTGCGCGCGCGACGCGGAGCGGCCATTGGCGAGGAAGGCCGTCACCAGCTGGTGCACCAGCGCCTCGTTGAATTCACGACCGAACAGCTGGTCGGACGCGGCGACGCTGCTCTTGGCCTTGCCGGCTTCGTCAATCAGCTTGAGTTCCATCACGCCCCCGCCTTAACGCTCGGCCGCACGACCACCGCGCCGCCTCTGGCCCCGGGTACCGCCCCTTTCACCAGCAGCAGCTGCCGCGCCTCGTCGATGCGGACGATCTCGAGGTTCTGGACGGTCGCCTTGACCGAGCCCAAATGGCCGGCCATGCGCTTGCCCGGAAACACCCGGCCGGGATCCTGGTTCTGGCCGGTCGATCCCGGACGGTTGTGGGAGACCGAGTTGCCGTGGCTGGCGCGGTTGGAGCTGAAGTTGTGGCGCTTGATGACGCCGGCAAAGCCCTTGCCGATCGAGGTTCCCGTCACGTCGACGTGCTGCCCGACCTGGAACAGGCTGGCGCCGAGCTCGTCGCCGGGCTTGCGCTCGCCCACCTGTTCGGGCGTGAGCCTGAACTCCCGCACGATCTCGCCGGCCTCGACGCCGGCCTTGGCGAAATGGCCGGCCATGGCCTTCACCACCCGGCTCGGGCGGCGCTTGCCGAACGCAACCTGGACGGCGCAATAGCCGTCGTTCTCGACCGATTTCACCTGGGAGATGCGGTTGCTGGAGACGTCCAGCACGGTCACCGGGGACGAGCTGCCGTCCTCGGTGAAAACGCGGGTCATGCCGACCTTGCGGCCCAATAGTCCCAATGCCATCTTCTACTTTCCCTCAAAGGGGCCGGTTGCGATTGACCGGCCGAATCATCCTTGGCGCGGTGCCTGCCGCGCCGGGCGTCACAGCTTGATCTCGACGTCGACCCCCGCCGGCAGATCGAGCTTCATCAGCGCGTCGACCGTCTTGTCGGTGGGATCGATGATGTCCATCAGCCGCAAGTGGGTCCGAATCTCGAGCTGGTCGCGCGACGTCTTGTTGACGTGCGGCGAACGCAGCACGTCGAAACGCTCGATCCGCGTCGGCAGCGGGACGGGCCCGCGCACGACGGCGCCGGTGCGCTTCGCCGTCTCCACGATCTCAAGCGCCGACTGATCGATCAACCGATAGTCGAAGGCCTTGAGGCGAATCCGAATCTTCTGGCTCTGCATGCCGAAACCTCGTGGACGGCGGCGCGCTGGCGTGCCGCCGTCCGCAATCGCTTACTCGATGATCTTGGCCACGACGCCGGCGCCGACGGTGCGACCGCCCTCGCG
>CAZGTK010000456.1:0-2486 GCA_964528415.1 uncultured Burkholderiales bacterium
GTCGCCATCAGCCTGGCGGTGTTCGCCTTCAACCTGTTCGGCGATTCGCTGCGCGACTGGCTCGATCCCAAGATCAAGCTTTGAGTTTGTTCACCGCGGAGACGAAGAGCCGCCCGACTCCTGTACAACGCAAAGGACGCAACGGAAGAACCGGGCGCCCGCTTGTCTTTGCGCGCTTTGCGCCCTTTGCGTTCAAGAATGGCTTTTCTGACCTTCTCGGTGCCTCGGCGTCTTTTGCGGTGAAAGCCTCCTGAATTGACCCCTCCGACCTCCACCGTCGCGGCCTTCCGGATGGGCGTGCGCGAGTCGTTCGGCGTGCCCTCGGCCGTGATCGGCGCCGGCTACGTCGGCTTCGGCGCGCTGGCGGCCGGCAACGATTTCTCGCTCCTTGCCGCCGTGCTTTCCACGGTCACCATCTGGGCGCTTCCCGGGCAGGTGGTGATGGTGGAGATGGCCACCATCGGCGCGCCGTTGGCGGCGCTGATCCTGACCGTCATGCTGACCAGCGCGCGGTTTCTGCCCATGTCCGTCGCCCTCATTCCGCTGCTGCGCACGGCGCGCCATGGCCGGCTGCGGGTTTACCTGGCCGCGCAACTGGTGGCGATGACCGCCTGGGCCGCCGCGATGCGGCGCGCTCCGGAACTGCCGGAGGAGGAACGCCTGCCCTACTTCGTCGGCTTCGGGCTGACGAACTGGACGGCGGGACTCGTCTGCACCGTGATTGGCTATTTCGTCGCCGAGAGCCTGCCGCCGCTCGTAAAATTGGGCTTCGTGTTCCTGAGCCCGATCTACTTCCTGCTGATCCTGACCGGCGACGCGCGCTCGCGCGCGACGGTGGCGGCGCTCGTCTGCGGCGCCGCCGCCGGACCCCTCAGCCACCTGGTGACGCCGGACTGGAGCGTGCTGGCGGGCGGCCTGGTCGGCGGGACGCTCGCCTACCTGCTGCTGCGCATGGGGCGGCGCGATGTCTGAGACCGTGCAGCTGTCGGCGTGGGGCGTGGCGCTCGCCTGCGGCCTCGCCACCTATCTGTGGCGCGGGGTCGGCGTCGCGCTCTCCGGGCTGGTGCGGCCGCAGAGCGAGCTCTTTACCTGGGTGGGATGCGTCGCCTACGCGATGGTGGCCGGGCTGGTCGCGCGCATCCTGCTGATGCCCGGCGGCATGCTGGCGCAGACGCTGCTCGCCGACCGGCTGCTGGCGGCAGCGGCCGCGGCGGCGGTGTTCTTCTTGGGCGGCCGCAATCTGTTCGTCGGCGTCGCCACCGGCGGTGTGGCGCTGGTGCTCGTCAATCTGTTGCGAGCCGTGTAGCGGCGATGGCGGAAGAAAATCGCATCTCGGCCCTGAGCGTCGGCGAGCGCATCGCGCGGCTGTTCGACGAGGGCAGCTTCGCGCCCGAAGGCGACGTCTGCGGCGTCGTGGGCGGCACGGCGCGGCTGGACGGCCGGCCCATCGTGGCGGTGGCCTTCGATCGCACGCGGCAGGGCGGCTCGATCGGCCGGCGCGAATCGCAGCGGCTGGCGGCCGCGTTCCGCGCGGCGGCCGAGGGCCGTCTGCCGCTCGTGCTGTGCGTCGATTCGGCGGGCGCACGGCTGACCGAGGGCATCGAGGCGCTGGGTGCGTTTCGCGCCATGTTCCGCGCCGGCCTCGACGCCAAGGCGCAGGGCGTGCCGATGCTGTCGCTGCTCGCGCGCAACGCATTCGGCGGCGGCAGCATGGTGTCGTTCCTCGGCGAGCCGCGCGTGTACTCGGAGTCGACGCGCCTGGCCATGTCGGGGCCGGGCATCGTCGAGGCGCTAGGCGGCGCGGCGGAACTGGACGCCAGGGACAAGGGGCAGGTCGAGGCGCTGATGGGCGGCAGGGCCCGCGCGGCGCACGGCGGCGCCGAGCGATTGCTTGCTGACGATGCAGGCGAGTTTCGCGCGGCGGCGGTGGACTGGGTGCGGAGCGCCGCCGTCGGCGGCGCTCCGGACCTGGCGGCGCGCCACGCGCTGCTCGGCGTACGGCTCGCAACGGCTGGCGTCGCGCCGCGTCCGCCGCTGCCGAACATGAACCTCCCGCAGGCGCTGGAAGAGCGGCTGGACGCGCTGCTGCCGGAGGGCTACACCGCGAACTGCACGGATGGCGTGCTGTGGGGCGCGGCGCGCGCGGGCGGAGCGATGTTCAGCATCGCCGGCCTCGTGGGCGGCGGCCAGGTCGGCGCGCGCGCGTGCTGGGAACTGGCCGAGGCCGTGCTGCGGCTCGAGCAGGCGGACCCCCGCGCCGTGCTCGTGCTGATGGACGCTTCGGGGCACGCCACCCGGCGATTCGACGAGAGCGTCATCCTCTCCGCCTACATCGTGCACCTGGCCGAGGTGCTGCACGCCGTCGGCAGCCGGCGGCCGCTGGCGCTGCTGGCGATGGGCCAGGGCGCGGGCGGCATCGTGCCCTGCCTCGCGAGCCCGGCGCGGCGGGCCTGGGCGCTGGAGGACGCGCACATCCGCGAGCTGCC
>CAZGTK010000457.1:0-2484 GCA_964528415.1 uncultured Burkholderiales bacterium
ACGGTCGACCGGTCCTTGGAGACGAAGCCGGCGACCGCGACCCCGACACCAGCCACCTCGTGGCGGCCGGCGAGCTCACGCACCATGCCGTCGACGGCATCGGCGATCGCCGACCCCTCGGCGGTGGCGACGCGCAGCTTCTCGACGATCGCACCGCCGGCGTCGATCACGCCGCCGGCGATCTTCGTTCCGCCGATGTCGATTCCGACCGTGAGCACCGGTGCAGTCTATCGCCGCCGGCGGCTGCGCCCGCGGGAGGCGCCCGCGTCGCCGTCAGCCTGCCCGACTGAGCCCGGCGGCGGCCCGCACGTCGGGGTCCCCTCGGCGGCGGACGGTGCTAGACTTTCCCTGCGAAGACCGAAGCTGATCGCGGCAGGGAGGCCACATGCTGATCGAGAAACGCCTCGAAAAACTTCTGCACGGGCTGCGCGGGGAATCCGAGATCCCCGTCCGGTTCGAGTTCTGGAACGGCCGCACCGTCGACCTCGCGCCCAGCCCGGTGGTCAGCATCCGGATCTCGGGGCCCTCGGCGCTGCCCTACCTGGTGGCGCCGTCGCTGGGCAAGCTCGGCGAGGCCTACGTCGAGGGGCACATCGACGTCGAGGGCGGCGTGCGCGAGATCCTGCGCGCCGGCGAGCGCCTGAGCGTGAAGGCCGGCGCCGCCACCCGCGGGCGGCTGCCGCGCCTGCGCATCACGCACTCGAAGCGCGTCGACAAGGGCGCCATCGAGTACCACTACGACGTCTCCAACGACTTCTACGCGCTGTGGCTGGACCGCAACATGGTCTACTCGTGCGCCTACTTCAAGACCGGCGAAGAGGACATCCACGCCGCGCAGGAGCAGAAACTGGATCACATCTGCCGCAAGCTGATGCTCCAGCCCGGCGAGCGCTTCCTCGACATCGGCTGCGGCTGGGGCGCGCTGGCGCGCTGGGCGGCGAAGCACTACGGCGTCGATGCCACCGGCATCACGCTGTCGCAGAACCAGTTCGAGTACGCGCAGCGGCGCATCGCCGACGAGGGCCTCGCCTCGCGCTGCCGCGTGCTGCTGCAGGACTACCGCGACGTGCCGGGCGAGAGCGCGTTCGACAAGATCGCCAGCGTCGGCATGTTCGAGCACGTGGGCCTGAAGAACCTGCCGGTCTATTTCGGCGCCATCCACCGGCTGCTCAAGCCGGGCGGCGTCGTGCTGAACCACGGCATCACGTCGGCCGACGTGGACAGCCGCTGGGTCGGCCTCGGCGGCGGCGAGTTCATCGACAAGTACGTGTTCCCGCACGGCGAGCTGCCGCACCTGTCGCTCGCGTTGCGCGAGATGGCGCAGCAGTCGCTGGAAGTGCAGGACGTCGAATCGCTGCGGCTGCACTACGCGCGCACGCTGTGGCACTGGGTCGACCGGCTCGAGGCCCACCAGGCGCAGGCGGAGGCGCTGGCCGGGCGCAAGCGCTACCGCATCTGGCGCGTGTACCTGGCGGGCTGCGCGCACGCCTTCGAGCAGGGCTGGGTGACGATCCAGCAGGTGCTGGCGTTCAAGAGCAAGGCGGCGGGCACGAGTCCGCTGCCGTGGACGCGCGAGTACATGTACGACGACCAGGCCGCCGCGCGGCCGGCGCGCTCGGCGCACGCCGCCTGAAGCGGCGCCCGCTGCCTCAGGTCAGGCAGAACTCGCCGATCCCGAGCGGGATCGAAGACAGCCGCAGCAGGCCGATCACGCCGAAGGCGATCACCGTCAGCGCCGCCGCGACCCGCACCCAGGGCCGCTGCAGGAAGCCGCGCAGCCGCGACGCGAACCAGCCCATCGCCACCAGGTTCGGCAGCGTGCCGAGCCCGAACGCGAGCATGATGAGGGCGCCCGTGGCGGGATCGCCGCTCATGAGGGCGGTGAACAGGACCGAATAGACCAGCCCGCACGGCAGCCAGCCCCACACCATGCCGGCGGCGAACGCGCCGGGCAGCGACCTGACCGGCAGCACGCGCGAGGCGAGCGGCTGCAGGCGCGCCCACACCGCCCGCCCGCCGCGCTCCAGCACCGCGACCCCCTGCCACCAGCCCGCCATGTAAAGCCCGAGGGCGATCAGCATCAGGTTGGCGACCACGAACAGCACCCGCTGCACCGGCAGCACGCCTCCGACCACCACGCTGCCCGCGCCGATGGCGCCCACCAGCGCGCCGAGCAGCGCGTACGAGGTGATGCGGCCGAGGTTGTAGGCGACCGGGTAGGCGATGCGCGGCCCGGCGCCCGCGGTGTTCAGCGACAGCGCGCCGACGATCCCGCCGCACATGCCGACGCAGTGGGTGCCGCCGAGCAGGCCGACGAGGAACAGGGACAGGTAACCGGCGGAGATCACGGTGACGCGATTGTAGCCCCGCGCCGGAATCGGGCCCGGGGCCGGGGCGGGCAGCGGCGGCTCAGATGACTTTCGAGTAGCGCTGGCGCTCGCGGTCGGCGCGCAGGTAGCGGTCGAAGGTCATGCAGACGTTGCG
>CAZGTK010000458.1:0-2474 GCA_964528415.1 uncultured Burkholderiales bacterium
CGCCGATCTCGACGCCCTTGACCGCGTTGATGCCCATCATCGCGTAGGCGATGTCCGCGTCGAGGCGGTCGTAGACGGGCTCGCCCCAGCCCACCGGCACGTTCTCGGCGACGACGTCGATGCGCGCGCCGGCCGAGTCGCCGGATTTGCGCAGGCGATCCATGAACGCCTCCAGCTCGGGCACCGCGCCGGGGTCGGCGGCGAAGAACGGGTTGTCATGGACGCCGTCCCAGCTGCGGAACGCGACGGGGATCGGACCCAGTTGCCTGAGGTAGCCGCGAACCACCACGCCGTGGTGCTCGCGCAGCCACTTGCGGGCGATCGCGCCCGCCGCGACGCGCACCGCCGTCTCTCGCGCCGACGAGCGGCCGCCGCCGCGATAATCGCGGATGCCGTATTTCTGCCAGTAGGTGTAGTCCGCGTGGCCGGGACGGAAAGTCTCGGCGATCCTGGTGTAATCCTTGCTGCGCTGGTCGACATTGCGGATCAGGAGCGCGATGGGCGTCCCGGTGGTCCTGCCGTCGAAGACCCCGGACAAGATCTCCACCGTGTCGGGCTCGCGGCGCTGCGTGACGTGACGGGAAGTGCCCGGCCGGCGGCGATCGAGGTCCGCCTGGATATCGGCCTCGGCGAGCGCGAGCCCCGGCGGACAGCCGTCCACGACGCAGCCGATCGCCGGCCCGTGGGACTCGCCGAACGAAGTGACACGGAATAGCCTGCCGAAGGTATTGCCGGACATCGGAAACCTCGCAAAAACAAGGGCTCAAGTTTAACATAGGGGCGTTTCGCGCCCTTCCGGCACGCGCCCCCGCAACGACAAGGTTCGGGTAAGGTTGCGGTTTTCGGCACGGCCCGCGCTGGGGGGCCAGCACAGGACCGCCCGACGACAATTCATCGCAGGATCAGGAAAAGGGAGAACGATGAAAGCAGTCCTCATGACCCGGGTCGGCGGCCCGGAGGTGCTCGAGAGCGGCGAAGTCGCCGACCCGGAGCTGCCGAGCCCATACCACATCCGCGTGCGGCTGCGCGCGGCGGGCGTGAACCCGATCGACACCAAGGTCCGTTCGCTGCACATGTTCTATCCCGACAAGCTGCCGGCCGTCCTGGGCTGCGACGGCGCCGGGACCGTTGAGGCGGTGGGCGACGCGGTGAGCCGCTTTCGCGTCGGCGACGCGGTCTACTTTTTCAACAACGGCCTCGGCTATGGTCCCGGCAATTACGCCGAGCAGACCGTGGTCCACGAGGACTACGCGGCGAAGAAGCCGCGCAATCTGTCGATGGAGGAAGCCGCGGCGGTACCGCTGGTGCTGATCACCGCCTGGGAAGCGCTGGTCGACCGCGCGCAGCTCAAGGCGGAGGAGACCGTCCTGGTGCACGCCGGCGCCGGCGGCGTGGGGCACGTCGCGATCCAGCTCGCCAAGCAGCGGGGCGCCTACGTCGCCACCACCGTCAGCAGCGAGGCGAAAGCCGAATTCGCGCGCAGCCTCGGCGCCGACCGGACGATCAACTACAAGGACGAAGACTTCGTCGAAGCGGCGCTCGACTGGACCGACGGCAAGGGCATGCGCGTGATCCTCGACACGGTCGGTGGCCCGACCTTCTGCCGCTCCTTCGGCGCCGCCCGCGTGTTCGGCAAGGTGGTGACGCTGCTCTCCACCGCGTGCGACGTCAAGGCGATCAACACCGCGCGGCTGCGCAACCTGCTGGTCGGCTACGTGCAGATGACGGCGCCGCTGTACCTTGGCCTGCACAACGCCCGGCTGGCGCAGACGCGCATCCTGGAACAGGGCGCGAAGCTGATCGAGGACGGTAAGCTCAAGGTCAAGGTGAGCGACGCGCTGCCGCTGGCGCAGGCCGCCGAGGCCCATCGACGCGTCGAGGCGGGCCACGCCGTGGGCAAGATCGTCCTCACCATCCCCTAGCCGCCCGCCGAGGCGGCCGACGCGCAACCGCAGCTCGACCCGAAGGACCCATGCGTAAATACCTGGACCTCATGCAGCACATCCTCGACCACGGCACGCGGAAAAGCGACCGCACCGGGGTCGGCACGCTTTCCGTGTTCGGCTACCAGATGCGCTTCGACCTGAACGCGGGCTTTCCGCTGGTGACCACCTAGAAGATCCACCTCAAGTCGGTGATCTACGAGCTGCTCTGGTTTCTGAACGGCGACACCAACATCAAGTACCTGAAGGACCGCGGCGTCACCATCTGGGACGAGTGGGCCGACGCCAACGGCGACCTCGGCCCGATCTACGGCTACCAGTGGCGCTCGTGGCCGACGCCCGACGGCAAGCACGTCGATCAGATCAGCAGGGTGCTCGCCGAGATCCGCAGCAATCCGGATTCGCGCCGCCTGATCGTCAACGCCTGGAACGTCGGCGAGCTGCACCGGATGGCGCTGACGCCCTGCCACGCGCTGTTCCAGTTCTACGTCGCCGACGGCAAGCTGTCCTGCCAGCTCTACCAGCGCAGCG
>CAZGTK010000459.1:0-2468 GCA_964528415.1 uncultured Burkholderiales bacterium
GAGCCGGCGCCGGGCCAGCTCGTCGCCGTACACCTGGGTGAGCTCGCGGGCGACCTGCTCCTGCTCGGGCGTGGTCCAGTAGATCGCCGAGCGGTACTGCGTGCCGACGTCGTTGCCCTGGCGCATCCCCTGCGTCGGGTCGTGGCTCTCCCAGAAGACCTTCAGCAGCTGCTCGAAGCTCACCACCTTCGGGTCGTAGACCACCAGCACCACCTCGGTGTGGCCCGTCTCCCCGCTGCAGACCTCCTGGTAGGTGGGGTTGGGCGTGTAGCCGCCGGCGTAGCCGACGGCGGTCACGTACACGCCGGGCGTCTTCCAGAACACGCGCTCGGCGCCCCAGAAGCAGCCGAGGCCGAACTGGACCTGCTCGAGCCCGCCCGGAAACGGGCCCTTCAGCGGCCGGCCGTTGACCTCGTGCTTCGCCGGCACCGGCATGGCGGTCTCGCGCCCCGGCAGCGCCTCCTCGGGCGTGGGCATGGTCGCCTTGCGACCGAACATCCAGAGCATATCGGCCTCCGCGTCGTCGAACTCGTCCATCGGGTGCATTAGTCGCGCCTCGCGCAGCATCCTGACAGCGCCGGCGCGCGGAAGTTGCGGCCCTAAGGCGCGACCGCCGGCGACTTGTCGGCCTTCGAGCTCAGGCCGGCCGTCAGGACGAACCGCATCGCCTCCTCGCGCGACATGCCCACCGGCTTCACGGCGTCCGACGGCACCAGCACCGTGTAGCCGCCGACCTGGTAGCTCATCGGCAGGTAGACGGCCACGCGGCCGTCGCCGGCCACCTCGTCGGGCAGCTGGCTCAAGTCGTCGCGCATGAGAAAGCCGACCAGGCGCGCGTCCATGCCCGGCAGCTCCACGGTCACCACGCGGCCCGCCTGGCTGGCCGCGGACCCGGAGAACAGGCCGAAGAAGTCGCGCATGGCGCCGTAGATCGTTTTCACCAGCGGCATCCGCAGCAGGAGGTACTCGCCGAACTCGAACAGCTTGCGCACCGCCCAGGTCTGCATCAGCGCGCCGACGACGAACACGACGCCGACGCCGGCCGCCATGCCCATGCCGTAGAAATAGAGCTGGTCGGGAATGATCCACTTGAGCGCCCGGCCGAGAAAGGTCTCGGCCGTGGTGGCGAGCCACACGACCAGGTAGATGGTGGCCACCACCGGCACCACCGTCAGCAGGCCGGTCAGGAACGTGCGGCCGATCGCCTTCCTCATGCTGCCTCCGAAGGGACTGCGGGCTGAAGCCGCCGGTCCCCCGGACTGTAGCAGAACCGTGTCCCGCCCCCCAACCGGAGGGCGGCTCGGCCGGCTACGCCGCCAGCATGGCGCGCAGCATCCACGCGTTCTTCTCGTGGATCTGCATGCGCTGCGTCAGCAGGTCCGCCGTGGGCTCGTCGCCGGAGCGCTCGGCGACCGGAAACACCTCCCGCGCCGTGCGCACCACCTGCTCCTGGCCCTTGACGAGCTGCCGGATCATCTCCTCCGCGCCCGGCACGCCGTCCTCTTCCTCGATGCCGGTCAGCGCGGCGTAGGCCTTGTAGGAGCCGGGCGCCGGCTCGCCCAGCGCGCGGATGCGCTCGGCGATGTCGTCCACCGCGATCGCGAGCTCGGTGTACTGGGTCTGGAACATCTGGTGCAGCGTGTTGAACATCGGCCCCTTAACGTTCCAGTGATAGTTGTGCGTCTTCAGGTACAGCGTGTAGCTGTCGGCCAGCAGCCGGGCGAGTCCGGCGGCGATCGCCTTGCGGTCCTTGGCGGCGATGCCGATATCGATGTCACCGACCGCAACGGTCGTCTTGCGTTTGCTCATGGCGTTCCCCTTGTCCGGTCAACGACGAACCTACGCGGCCTGGGCGGCCGGCGCGGCGCCGGACTGGCGCCGGCCGATGCGCTCCCAGACCTTCTCGTGGAAGAAATAGGCCACCGTGTTGATCGCCGGTTCCACCAGCGCGATGGCGCTGCCGACAAGAACGCTGCCGGTCAGGACATAGCCCACGGTGAAGGCGACCGTGAAGTGCACGACGGCGAACGAGGCGGTTTTCAACATGGCGATTCCTTTCGGTTCTTAGCCTGTGGTGCAAATGGTAGGCATTCTCTTTTGATAGCTCCAATGAATTGTTTTTGTCATTTTGATCGGTTTACTCGATCAGCAGCGCCAAACCCGGGGCCGGGCCCGACGTTCGGCAACGCGCGCGCGGCCCGGCTCAGCCGGCGATGGCGGCCGCCAGCTTGAACACGGTGAGCGGAGCGGACCCCTCGGCCTTGTTGTTGGCGACGAGGTAAGCCGGCTGCCCGGCGGCGAGCGCGTCGCGCGCGAGCCGCGCCAGCTCGGCGCGGGTGGCGGGGTCCTCGTCGACGAGGCGGTCGAACGGCGCGTAACGGGCCTTCGCCTCCTCGTACCGGAAGCCGCCGTGCAGGTTCCAGCGCGCCACCAGCGCGCCGTGCGGCGCCAGCGCGCGCTGGGCGGCC
>CAZGTK010000460.1:0-2466 GCA_964528415.1 uncultured Burkholderiales bacterium
GGAAGGTCAAATACGGCCACGTGGGCTTCAACCCCTTCGGCATGCCCCTGGTGGCCGACGGGATCAACGAGAAGGGCCTGGCCTGCGGCGGGTTTTATCTGCCGGGGTACGCCCGGTACCAGGAATACAGCGAAGATGAGCGGCCGCGCACCATCTCCAACCTTGATTTCGTCTCCTGGGTGCTGGGCAGCTTCGCCGTGATCTTCGTGCTGCTGTCCCTGTCGATGTTCGGCTTCTACGAGCTCCAACTGCCCACCGCGCTGCAGAGCCGGCTGGCGGACGCCAGCAACAAGGTCGGCGGCGGCCACTACGCCGGGGTCTTCACCATGGGGGTGCTCTCGGCGGTGATCGTCGGCCCCTGCGTCGCGGCGCCGCTGGCCGGGGCGCTGCTCTATATCAACCAGACCCGCGACATGCTGCTCGGGGGCGCCGCGTTGTTCGCCATGGCGATCGGCATGGGGCTGCCGCTGCTGGCGGTGGGGGCATCAGCGGGGGCGTTGCTGCCCAGGGCCGGCGCCTGGATGGAGTCGGTGAAGCGCTTCTTCGGCGTACTCCTGCTGGCGGTCGCGATCTACATGATTTCGCCGGTCATCCCGGCCGTCGTCCACATGCTGCTTTGGGCCGCGCTGCTGATCGTCTCCGCCATCTATCTGCACGCGATCGACCCGCTGCCGGCGGGGGCGTCCGGCTTCCGCAAGCTATGGAAAGGCGTCGGCGTCATCGCGCTGCTGGTGGGCGTCTCGCTGCTGGTGGGCGCGCTGGCCGGCGGACGCGACGTGCTGCAGCCGCTGGCGGGCCTGCGACTGGCGGGCGGCGCCGGCGGCAGCGGCGGGCCGGGCGCCGCCATCGCGGCGCAGGCGCCGGCGGGCGGGCTCAAGTTCGAGAAGGTCGCAACCCTGGCGGAGCTGGAGTCCCGGGTGCAGGGCGCGGGCCGCTACGTGATGCTGGATTTCTACGCCGACTGGTGCGTGTCCTGCAAGGAAATGGAGCGCTTCACCTTCAGCGACGGCCGGGTCCAGGCCCGGCTGGCCGATGCGCTCCTGCTCAAGGCGGATGTCACGCGGAACACGCCCGATGACCAGGCGCTGCTCAAGCGTTTCAACCTGTTCGGCCCGCCCGGCATCCTGTTCTTCGACCCGCAGGGCCGCGAGGTGCCGGGGGTCAAGGTCGTGGGGTTCCAGGACGCGGACCGCTTCCTGGCGACGCTCGACTCGGTGATGCGGTGAGTCCAGGCCGGCGCGGCGTCCTGTTCGGCCTCGTCGGCGCCGCTGCGCTGGCCGCCGGCGTCGCCTTCCAGTACGGGCGGACCCGGCCCGAGCCGCCGTCGGGCGCGGCCGCGGTGCTGCTCGCGGCGACCTTCGAGGATCTCGGCGGCGGCCGCCGTTCCGTCGGCGAATGGCGCGGCAAGGTCCTGGTCGTCAACTTCTGGGCCACCTGGTGCGCCCCCTGCCGGGAGGAGATTCCGGAGTTCGTCCAGCTCCAGGAGCAGTTCCGCGACCGCGGCGTCCAGTTCGTCGGCATCGCCGTCGACCAGCGGGACGCCGTCGAGCGTTTCGCGCGCGAGTTCGGCATCAACTACCCGGTCCTGGTGGGCAGTCTGGACGCCATCGAGGTCTCGAAGGCGGCCGGCAACCGGGTCGGCGCCCTGCCGTTCACGGCGATCCTGGGCCGCGACGGCGAGCTGGCGAAAGTCCATCTCGGCAAACTGGACGCGGCGACGCTGAGCCCGCTCTTGCGCCAGCTCGTCTGAGGCCTCTGGCGGCTTTCTGGACAAAATGCCGCAATCTGCGGCAAAATCCGCCGATCTTGCAGAGCGCCTCGGTGGATTCTTGAAAGCAAAGCAAGTCCTGGTTCTCCACGGACCGAACCTCAACCTGCTCGGAGTTCGCGAGCCGGAAGTCTACGGTCTAACGACGTTACACGATATTAACGAACGTTTGCTGAAGTTGGCGTCGGATCGCGGCGTCCAGCTGGCGGCGTTCCAAAGCAACAGCGAGGCCGACCTCGTCGAACGCGTTCAACGGGCGCGGGACGACCATACGGCGTTCATCCTGATCAACCCGGCGGCGTTCACTCACACCAGCGTGGCGCTCCGGGACGCGCTGGCCGCGGTGGGCATCCCGTTCATCGAGGTCCACCTGTCCAACGTCCACGCCCGCGAGCCGTTCCGCCGCACGTCCTACTTCTCCGACCTTGCCGTCGGCGTCATCTCCGGCCTCGGCGCCCGAGGCTACGAGTTAGCCCTTACTTACGCACTCGACCACCTCGCCGCCAAATCCGCCTGACGGGGCTGGCGCGGGAGCCTGAAGGGGGGGTTGATCCGCATGGATCTCAGAAAACTCAAGAAGCTGATCGATCTGGTGCAGGAGTCCGGCATCGCCGAGCTCGAGGTGACCGAAGGCGAGGAGCGTGTGCGCATCACCCGCGCCGGGGTCGTCGCGGCGGCGGCGCCGGCGCCGGCCGCCC
>CAZGTK010000461.1:0-2460 GCA_964528415.1 uncultured Burkholderiales bacterium
CGGCACCGTCGGCGCCGACCTGCGCGAGGCCGAGACCCGGGTGGACCTGAGCGCGACGGCGCAACCGCTCGACCTCGGCGCGCTGCTCGCGCTCGCCGGCGCGCCGGGCTACAAGGGCAGCGCGACGCGCGCGACGCTGCAGGCGAAGCTGCACGGCGCCAGCGGGGGGGACCTGTTGCACAGCGCGACGGCGGAGGCCGCGATCGAGAACGCTTCCGTGGCGCTGCCGGATTATTTCAAGCCGACGAAGCTCGATTTCTCGGCCAGCGCGCGGGTCGCGCCCGGGCAGCCGCTGACCGCGATGCTGGAGGGCCGTGCCGGCGGCACCGCCGTCGAGGCCACCGCGCGGCTCGACGATCCCGGCGCGCTGCTCGCGGAGTCTCCCGCGTCGCCGTTCTTGGTCGAGCTCAAGGGCGCGGCCACGTCGGCGCGGATTTCCGGGAAGCTGGGCGACGCGCGCGGCGGCCTGACGCTGGAGGGGCGCAACCTGGCGGACCTGGCGCCGCTGCTGGACGTGGCGCCGCCCGACCTCGGACCCTACCGCGTCGAGGCCGACCTGGCGTGGACCGGCACGCAGCTGAAGGCGCCGCGCTTCGCGGTGAAGCTCGGCGAGAGCCGCGCGGACGGCAGCTTCACCGTGGACTGGCAGGGCGAGCGGCCGCGCCTTAAGCTTTCGCTCGTCGCGCCGCGCGTGCGCTTCGAGGACATCGGCGTCCGGGACCCGCGGCGGGAGAGCGGCGCGGCGCCTGCGCCGGCCGCCGAGCCGGCCGCGCCGCAGCGGGCAACCCGGCTCGCCGCCTGGCGCGCTTTCCTGCGCGCGTACGACGGCGAGGTGCGCATCGACGCGCAGCGCGTCGAGTCGGGCGACGAGCTGCTCGGCCGCGGGCTCTACCAGGAGCGCCGCCGCAACGGCCACGTCGAGGTCTCGCCGCTGCTGGTGGAGGCGGAGGGGGCCCGCCTGACCGTCACCGGCGACATCGAGGCCGCCGCGGACGGCGAGCCGCGCTACGAGCTTCGCGCGAACCTGGAGAACTTCGATCTGGCCGCCCTCGCCCGCCGCGGAGGCCCGGAAGGCCGCGGCTTCGGCACGCTCGATGCCCGCGCGCAGCTCACCTCGCGCGGCCTGCCGGCCGAGTTCGCCGTCAACGCGTCGGGGCCGATCGAGGTCATGTTCATCGGCGAGGACCTCGCCTCCGGCGGGCTCGACCTCATGACCACCGGGCTGCTGCGCCTGGTCGCGAACACGCTGCACGGCGAACGCGGCAGCCGCGTCAACTGCGCGGTGGGCGAGTTCGTCATGACGGACGGGGTTTTGGAGAGCCAGGCGTTCTTCATCGATACCACCCGCTCCCGCGTCGCCGGCGACCTGCGGGCCGATCTGCGCACCCGCGAGCTGTCCGGGCTGCTGCAGCCGCGGGCCAAGCGCCCGCAGCTGTTCAGCGTCGCCACGCCCGTGACGATCGGCGGCACGATGGAGAATCCGCGCGTCACGGTGTCGCCCGTCGGCATCGCCACCGGCACGCTTCGCATGTACCTCAACGTCCCCGCGCTGGCCACCGACTGGCTCACGGCCCGCGGCGCACCCGAAGACGGCACGCCGGCGTGCCGGGACGCCTTCCGGAAGCTGGCGGACTGAGCGGCGGCGCGGCCGGTCACGCCGTATCCGACTTTTCCCGGGACCCGTACGCTGCGCCGCAACGTGCGGCTGGCGGAAAGCCGAAACGGGGCTATAATTTGTGCGCCGCAACATCCGTGCGGCGCGGCCAGCCGATCCTCGCCGGTGCTCCGGGCCGTGACGGTTGACCGGCGCAACGCCGAGGAGGCCCGATGACCACCCGATCCCGCGCAAGACCGAGCCCGCCGCCGGGGCGCGACACCAAGCTCGTCGACCTGGGCCTGCAGGGCGGCGGGGCGCACGGCGCGTTCACCTGGGGCGTGCTCGACCGCCTGCTCGAGGAGCCCTGGCTCCGGTTCGACGGCATCTCCGGCACCTCGGCCGGCGCGATGAACGCGGCGGTCATGGCCGACGGCCTCACCGAGGGCGGCGCCGAGGGGGCGAAGGCCGCGCTCGAGAAGTTCTGGAAGCGCGTTTCCGAGGCCGCCACCTTCAGCCCCTTCCGGCGCGGCCCGCTTGAGATGCTCTCCGGCAGCTGGACGCTGGACAACTCGCCGATGTTCGTCGCCATGGATCTCGCCGCGCGCGTGATGTCGCCCTACGACGTGAACCCGGCCGGCACCAACCCGCTGCGCGACATCCTGGCCGAGAGCGTGTGCTTCGATCGGCTGACGAAGTCGCCGGTGAAGCTGTTCGTCACCGCGACCAACGTGCGCACCGGGCGCGCCCGCGTGTTCCGCAACGCCGACCTCTCCCCCGACGTGCTGCTCGCCTCGGCGTGCCTGCCGACGATGTTCCAGGCGGTGGAGATCGACGGCGAGGCGTACTGGGACGGCGGCTACACC
>CAZGTK010000462.1:0-2452 GCA_964528415.1 uncultured Burkholderiales bacterium
CTTGAAGCGCTCGTCCCAGTACGGCATCGTGATGGAGATCCCGTTCGACTTGGTCGCCGAGGTGACGTGCTTCTTCTCGCGTTTCGCCGCCAGCTCGAACGCGTAGCGCAGGATGCGGTCGACGCCGCGCCGCGTGAACGTGCTCTGCTGCACCGCCATCTCGTAGTCGGTGCCCTCGTAGATGCGCCCGCCGATCGACGAGTACTCGCCCTCGTTGTTCTCGCGCACGACCCAGAAATCGATGTCGCCGGCCTTGCGGTCCCTGAGCGGGCACGGCACGCCCGGCATCAGCCGCACCGGGCGCAGGTTCACGTACTGCTGGAAGCCGCGCCGGATGGGGATCAGCAGGCCCCACAGCGAGACATGGTCGGGAACGCCGGGGAAGCCGACCGCGCCGAGAAAGACGGCGTCGTGGTGCCGGATCTGCTCGAGCCCGTCGTCGGGCATCATGCGGCCGGTCTTCTGGTAGCGCTCGCAGCTCCAGGGGAAGTGGTCCCACTGGAAATCGATGCCGAACCTGCGGCCGGCCGCCTCGAGGACGCGGATGCCTTCGGGAACGACCTCGTTGCCGATCCCGTCTCCGGGAATGGTGGCGATCTTGTACTTGGGCATGACTCTCTCTCGTCTTGGCACCGGGGCGGCCCGTTCGGAGCCCCGGCGGCGTCGGGCGGATGGCGATTATAGCTCCGCGGCGGGCCGCGCTGCCCGCGGCGCTATAATGGGAACGCCCTCGGAGGATCGAAACGGATGGCGCACGCGATGAAACTCGGGATTTCGCTGCTGGCGGCGGCGCTGCTGGCCGCTTGCAACGAATCGCCCAAGCCGCCCGGCGCGCCGCCGGTACCGAAGACCGAGACCGGCGCCGCCGAGCCCAAGCAGCAGATCTTCACCCACGAGCGCCAGGCGCTCGAGCGCGCCAAGCAAGTCGCGCCCACGGTCGAGGACCGTGAGCGCGACATGCGGGAGCGGGTCGAGCGCCAGGAGCGCTGAGCCCGCAGGCGCGTTACTTCGCCGCCTTCAGCGCCATCTTGCTGGCTTCGTTGGCGTGCTTCTCGGCGGTCTTGCTGTCCCCCGCGGCTGCGGCATCCTGGGCTTTCTTCAGCTCCGCCTTGGCCGCGGTCGTGTCGCCCTTCTTGCTCTCGGCGAACTTGATGTCCTGCTCAGCCTGCAGCAGGGCCACCTGGGCTTCCATCGTCAGGGACGACTTGCCGCCCGACCCGCCCGAGCCCGCGCACGCGGAAAGGGCCAGCACCGCGCTGACCGCCGCCGCCGCCATCCATTTCTTCATCGTTGCTCTCCTCTCAAGGTGGAAATCCTGCCTCCGCCGGCGGCGCACGCACCGGGCCCCGGCGCGTCGGACACTAGCGGCCGGCGGGGCTCTTCGTCAATGACTGAAGTCAGATTTCCGACGGCCGGCAGGAGGGCGGGGCGCCGGCGGGCGGGCGCCGGGGCGTTCAGCCCTTGGGCCGCGTGATGCGGACGACCTCGGGGATGCGGCGCAGGCTGCGCATCACGGTGGCGAGGTGGAGGCGGTTTTTCACCTGCAGCGTGAAGTTCATCGTGATGTAGGCGCCCTCGCCGTCCATGCTGACGTTCTCGATGTTGGAGCCGGCCTCGGCGATTTCCGCCGCGACCTTGGCCAGCGTGCCGCGCTGGTTCGCCACCACCATGCGGATCGAGACGCCGAAGTTCTTCCCGATGCCGGGGTCCCACTGCACGTCGAGCCACTTGTCCGGGTCGGCGCGGGTCTTGCCGATCGTCGGGCAGTCGTGGGTGTGGATCACGAGCCCCTGGCCCTTCTTGATCAGGCCGACGATGGGATCGCCCGGGATCGGCCGGCAGCACTTGGCGTATTGCACCGCCATGCCCTCCGTCCCGAGCAGCGTGATGGCGCCCGGCGGGGCGGCCTCGCCGCCGTGGCCGTCGCCCGCCGCGCCGACCAGCATGCGCGCCACCACGACGGCGAGCCGCTTGCCGAGCCCGATGTCCGCCAGCACCTCCAGCCGGTTCTTGGCGCCGGCGTCGCGGGTGAGCTTGTCCCAGGCCTCGTCGCCGATGTCCTCCAGGCGCGTGTTGAGCACCGCCAGCGCCTGCGCCAGCAGCCGCTGGCCGAGCTCCGCCGATTCGTCGAACTGCATGGTGCGCAGGAAGTGGCGGATCTCGAAGCGCGCCTTGCTGGTGACCACGTAGTTGAGCCACGACGGGTTCGGCTTGGCGTGGCTGGCGGTGATGATCTCGACCTGGTCGCCGTTCTTGAGCTCGGTCCGCAGCGGCATCAGCTCGTAGTTGATCTTGGCGGCGACGCAGCGGTTGCCGATGTCGGTGTGCACGGCATAGGCGAAATCGACGGCCGTCGAACCGCGCGGCAGCGGCAGGATCTCGCCCTTCGGCGTGAACACGTAGACCTCGTCCGGGAACAGGTCGATCTTCACGTGCTCGAGGAACTCGGCCG
>CAZGTK010000463.1:0-2447 GCA_964528415.1 uncultured Burkholderiales bacterium
CGCGATGCGCGGCGCCCAGGCCGCCTTGTCGCCGAACTTCGGCGCGCCGGCGACGCCGGTGGCGTGGCAGACCATGCAGGTCGCGTCGTAGACCTTCTTGCCTTCGTCGGAAGAGGCGCTGGCGGGCGCACTGGCGGCCGGCGCCGGCGCGGCGGCAGCAGCAGCGGGTGCGGCGGGCGCAGCGGCAGGAGCAGGTGCGGCGGCCGGCGCTGCTGCGGCTTCCGCCGGCTTCGCATCGGCCTGCTTCGCGGCCTCGACCTTCGGCTCCTCGAACTTGCCGCCCGCCTGGTTGGCCATGTAGACAACGGCGCGCGTCACCTCGACGTCGCTGAAGTCGCCGCCGCCCTGCGGCGACATCGCGCCCTTGCCCTTGAGCGCCGAAGTCACCAGCGCCTGCAGGCCGGTCTTGATGCGCGGCGCCCAGGCGCCGGCATCGCCGAGCTTGGGCGCGCCGGCGACGCCGGTGGCGTGACAGGCCGAGCACTGCGCCTTGAAGACCTGCTCGCCAGTCTTCAGCGCACCCGGCGAGCTCGCGTCGCGCAGCTCGAAACCGGCGACCGGCTGGATGCGTGCCTCGATGGCTTCGGGGGTCATCGCGTCGGCGCCTGCGCCGGTGCGCGTGCTTGTGCCGACGAACTTCACGAGGATCACGATGATCAGGATCGGCACCTCGAAGGCCAGCACGACCACGGTGTTCAGATGCCGGTGGGTCTTGATGAATGCCTGGTGTTCGTCGCTCATTCTGGCGCGGCCGGTTGGGAAACGAAGCTGGGGATTATATCCGCTACTTCTTTCCGTCCAGACTCTTCAGCCGCTCGGCGATCTCTTCCCCGATCTCGTGCAGCATCCGGGGGTCGGGATCCTTCCAGTCGCCGCCGGCGGCGCGCGCCATGAACGCGGTGGCGCGGGCGAACTCCTCCAGCTGCAGGGCGGCGTCGCCGCCACGCGGCGGCATGCCGCGCACCCCCACCCACGCATGCGCGGTCAGCACGTCCTGCCCCTCCTCGATCAACGGCCCCCAGGCCTCCCGATCGCCGAACCTCGGCGACTGCGCGACGCCGGTCGCGTGGCAGGCGGCGCAGACCCGGCGATAGACCTGTTCACCCGTTGCGAGGGGGCGCGGCGGTGCGGCGGTGGAAACGCAGGCGGCGGTGGCGGCCGCGCCTGCGACCAGGCCGAGCAGCCGGAACAGTCTGCGGTTCGATGCAGATGTCGGGTGAGTCCCTGGCACGCCGGCCTCCTTCGTTGCGTTGCTGGCCGGATCGTAGCCGAGTGCGACCGCGCCGCAAAAACCGCGGCGGGCGCGGCCCGGCGGCGGGCGCGGTCGCGCCCGGCCTGGGGTAGACTGCCGCGCATGAGATTCCTTGCCCGGATCGTGCTCGCCTGGCTGGTCGTGGTGGCGCTGCCCGTGCAGGGTTTCGCCGCGGCGGCGATGCTGTCGTGCGGGCCCGGGCACGAGCGGATGGCTGGCGCCGTGGAAGCCGGGCATGCTCACGCGTCGCACGGTGCCCACGGTACCGTGGAGCCGGAGGCGATCGCCCGCGCGATGGCGCCTGGCGCGATGGCCTCCGAGGCGACGGCGCCCGACGCCTCGAACCCGGACGCGTCGGTGCATCTCGCGGCCGCGGGCGCGTTCAAGTGCAGCGCATGCGCGGCGTGCTGCGTGGCCACTGCGCTGCCCGCGTCGCCGGTCGTCGTCGCGGCGCTTCGGCCTGCCGCCGAGGCCATTCCAGAGCGGCTGCAGCCCAGCGGCGACTTCGTCGTCGAGCGGCTGGAGCATCCACCCCGGGGCTTCCTGGCCTGATCGTGTTGCGGTGCGCGCCGGACGGTTCGCGCGCTCCGGGACAGACCCGATCGAAACCGGCGGCCCTCGAAGGCTGCCGTTCCCCGTTCGAGCCGACGAGAAGACCATGCCCGATACGCGAAATCGCACGCGCATTCGTTTGCGGATCCGACCGAGCCTGCCGGCGACCCTGCTGGCAGCGTGCACCGCTATTGTCCCCGCGCTCTCCGCGGCGCAGTCCGCGGCGCCGCCCGCGGTGAGCCACTCGAAGGCCGACCCGCTCGACGCGAGCGCCGAGGTACCGGCCGTGCGGGTGCGCTCGTCGTTCGCCGGCTATCGCGGCCTGGCCGACGAGAAAGTGGGCTCGTGGCGGGAAGCCAACGATACCGTCGGGCGGATCGGTGGCTGGAAGGCCTACGCGCGCGAGGCCGCGCAGCCGGACGCCCCGACGCAACCGGACGCGCCGGCGCGGCCAGCCGCTGCGGGCGGCAACGCTGCGCCCGGGGGCGACGAACCGCACGGCGACGGCGCAGGCCCACGATGAGCGCGCGACCGATTCGACTCGCGGCCGCGGCGCTCGCGGCCGTCGCGCTCGGCGGTTGCGCCGGCTTCAGCGCGGACGGCGGCTTCGGCACGGTCGAGCAGGCAGCGAGCGAGCGGCTCG
>CAZGTK010000464.1:0-2446 GCA_964528415.1 uncultured Burkholderiales bacterium
TTCCTTTCCCCCGCGGCGCCCGGTCCCGGAGGGCTTTGCGGCCAGGAGCGGCGTCCGCGGCGCCGCGCCGGCTTGAAATATCGACATATTCCTGCGCCGCCGCGGCTAGCATCCGTCCGCTCCTGGGCGCAACGCGGTTCACGGGGAATGATGAGATAGGTTTTCGCCCGCCGGCTGCGACCCTCGGGCGTTAGGCGTCGCGGGGATCGTCCTCCGTGGAGACCGCCGAGCGCCTGAAGACCACCACGCAAAGTGCGACCGCGACGGCGGCCAGCACCCAGAACACCGTTGACGCCGTGGGCGACGGCGGATCGATGAACGCGACGAGGCCGCCGCCCAGGAACATGGGCGCGAGGATCAGCAGGATGTAGAACCAGCGCACGCGGTAGGTCACGCGGCCGTCGTGCTGCGTCTCGATCATGCGCGATCGCGTCTGCGGGAGCAGGCCGGGGTGCGCGCACTCGAGGCCGCGCGCGGTCTCGAAGCAGGCGTGCAGCAGGCGGTGGTAGACCATCAGGTCCATGACCCAGAGGATGAACGCGCCGACCGCGCCGGCGAAGGCGATCAGCGGAATCGCGACGTCCACCGGCAACGGCAGCTCCTTGCTGCGCGTCAGCAGGAAGCCGATCCCCGCGAAGGTCGCCAGCATCCAGGCCGAGGCCATGGCCCGGTACTGCGCCTGGGTGCCGTTGAAGTGGCGCTCGGCCGCGCCGAGTTCCTTGATCATCTCGAGCAGAAGCTTCGGGTCCTCGATCCGGGGCTGTCGCGGCTCGTCCATGACGCTCTCCTGTGCTCGGGTTTCGGCAAGCGGGCCTGCCTGTGTAGCATAACGCCCGGCGCCGGGCCGCGCGGCCGCCGTTGGGCGGGACCGGTCGGCCGGAGCATGAACCCCGCGCGCCGGCGGGCGTCGAACGGCAGGGCCATCGCCGCCCGGGACGCGGTCGGGTCGCCGGCGGCAGGTGGTCCCGGGCGCGGGCTGCATGCACCGACGATTCGCCGACAGAGGAACCGAGATTGAACGCAGGCAGCCGCAGTGACGCGCAACCCGGGAAGCCGGTCCTCGTCTGGGACCCTTGGGTGCGGCTGTTCCACTGGGCGGTCGTGGCGCTGGTGGCGTTTTCCTGGTGGAGCGGCACCGAGGGCGGAACGGTGATGGAATACCACATGCTCTCCGGCTACGCGATCCTGGCGCTGGTGCTGTTCCGCGTGGCCTGGGGGCTCGTCGGCAGCTCGCACGCGCGGTTTTCCGACTTCGTTCGCGGGCCGCGGCGCTTTCTCGTCGCGCTGGCGGACCTCCTCTCGCGGCGGCCGATGCCCTACACCGGCCACAACCCGGTGGGCGGCTGGATGGTGGTCGCGTTGCTGGCGACGCTGGCGGTGCAGGCGGTGACGGGGCTTTTCGCCAACGACGACATCTTCATCGAGGGCCCGCTCTACGGCTACGTGAGCAAGGACACGAGCGACCTGCTCACCCGCATCCACTATTGGAACTTCAACGTCATCCTGGCGCTCGTCGCGCTGCACGTCGCGGGCGTGCTGTACCACTGGATCGCGAAGCGGGAGAACCTCGTGGCCGCCATGATCACCGGCCGCAAGCACTTGCCGGCGGCGCCGCCGGCGAAGTTCGCCAGTGTCTGGACCGCGCTCGGGGCGCTCGCCGCGAGCGCGGCCGTCGTCGCCATCGTCGTCAACCTGTGAACGGAAAGGAGCTGCACATGAAAGGCTGGAGCATGCTGGGAGTCGCCGTCGTCGGAGCCGCGCTGAGCGGCGCCGCGCTGGCGCAGTCGGTCAAGCCGGAGGACGCCATCAAATACCGCCAGGGCGTGCTGCGCGCCGTCGGCTGGAACTTCGGCCCGATGGGCGCCATGGTGAAGGGCGAGGTCCCCATGGACAAGGCGAAATTCGCGCGCAACGCCGAGCGCGTCTCGACGCTGATGGCGATGCCGTGGGAGGGCTTCCTGCCCGGCACCGAAGCCGGCGACACCCGCGCCAAGGCCGACATCTGGCTCGACCAGGACAAGTTCCGCCAGCTGGCCGAGAAATCCGAGGCCGAGGCGAAGAAGCTCGCCGACGTGGCCAGAACCGGCGACGAGGCGAAGATGAAGGCCCAGTTCGGCGAGACCGCCAAGTCCTGCAAGGCCTGCCACGACGATTTCCGCAAGAAGTGACCGGGAACCGGCGCCGGCTGTAAGGGGCCGGCGCCGGCGCCGACCAACGGGGGTAACCCCAACGGAGAGTGTCCATGGTCATCAAGCGGCGGGGCGACGTCGCGCCCTCGGAGATCACGCCGCAGGAGCTGTTTCACCAGCGCCGCCGGTTCATCCGGGCGGCGGCGCTGGCGGGCGCCGGCGCGCTGCTGCCCGGCATCGCGGCCGCGGCCCCCGGCCCCGGGCGCGGGCCGAAGTTCGCCGACCTTGGAAAGAGCCCGCTCTCGACGCTGGAGAAG
>CAZGTK010000465.1:0-2445 GCA_964528415.1 uncultured Burkholderiales bacterium
CGCGGCCGCGAGCGCGATCGCCTGGCGGCCGCCGGCGGCGAAGCGCTTGTCGACCCCGTCCGCGTCGATGGCGATGCCGGACGCGGTCATGGCTGCGCGCGGCCGTGGCACGGGTCCGCCGGCCGCGGGTCCGGCTGCTCTAGCGGGATGCGCACGGTCGCCGGCATGCCGAGGCGCAGCTCGCCGCCGGCGGCGCAGACGAACACGCGCGCCTGGTACACGAGCGAGGTGCGCACTTCCTGCGTCTCCACCGACTTGGGCGTGAACTCCGCCGTGGGCGAGATGAAGCCGACCCACGCGGCGTAGCGCTTGTCCGGATAGCTGTCGCTGGAAACCCATGCCAGGCTGCCGACGCGCACCTTGCCGAGGTCGGGCTCGCTCAGGTAGGCGCGCACCCACAGCGGATCGGTCAGCGCCAGCGTCAGCACCGGCTTCTGCGGCGAGGCCATGTCGCCGGGCTCGAGGATGCGGTTCTCCACCACGCCCGCGGACGGCGCGTGCAGGCTGCCCTCCTCGAGCCGGCGGCGCGCCAGCGCGAGGGACGCTTCCAGCGCGGACAGCGTGGCGCGCGCGGCCGCCTTGTCTTCCTCGCGCGGGCCGACCACCAGCAGCCGCAGCGTCTCGCCGACGGCCTTGAGCCGCGCCTGCGCGGCGTCCAGCGCGAAACGCGCGTCGTCCGCCTGCTGCTGCGAGACGAAGTTCTTCTCCGCTAGCGACTTCAGCCGCTCGTGGCTGCGCGTCGCGTTGGCGACGTCCGCGCGCGCCGCGGCGACGTCCGCCTCGGCCTTGCGGATCTCTTCCGGGCGCGAGCCGGCTTCCAGCTCGGCCACCACCTGGCGCTGCGCCGCCACGCGCGCCTGCGCTTCCGCGACGGCGTGGCGCAGCTGCTCGGTGTCGATCTCCGCCAGCAGCTGCCCCGCCTCGACGCGGTCGCCCTCCTGCACCAGCACGCGCGCGAGGCGCCCGCTGGCGTTGAAGGCGAGCTCCACCTGGCGGATGTCGACGTTGCCGTGAAGGACCACCGAATCGCCGGCGTCGGTGCCGCCGCGCTGGAGCCACCACCACGCCGCCGCGCCGGCGGCCGCCGCCAGCAGTGCGGCGCCGACGATCAGACGCTTGGCTTGCATCGTTGCCCTTTCCGCGGGCGTCGCGCCGCGCGTGTCATTTGGCCGGGCGCTCCGCCAGCAGGCCGTTGAACAGCACGTCGAGGTGGGCGCGCAGGTAACGGTCCGGCTGCGGCTCGCCTTCGAAGCGCTGGAACGAGTGCTTCCAGAGGATGCCGAGGATCAGCGGCGCCAGCACCACGCGCCAGGCGACCGCGGTGTCCACCCGGCGGAACTCGCCGCGGCGGACGCCGCGCTGGAGGATCGTCTCCAGCAGGGCGTGGCCGCGCTGGATGACCTCCCCGTAGTAGAACTCGGCGATTTCGGGGAAGTTGCCGGCCTCCGAGATCACCAGCTTGGGTATCCCCGACAGCGGCGAGTCCAGCATCAGGCGCCCGAAGCCCTCCAGCAGCTGTTGCATCAGCTCGCGCGTGGAGCCCTTGAAGCCGGCCACCAGCGACTCCGCCTGCACCAGGTTCGGAATCAGCGCGCGGCGGACCACCGCCTTGAACAGTTCCGCCTTGTTGTCGAAATAGAGGTAAAGGGTGCCTTTGCTCACGCCGGCCCGCGCCGCGACGTCGTCGAGGCGCGTCGCCGCATAGCCGTGCTCGCTGAACACGAGCAGCGCCGCCGCCAGGATCTCGTCCGGGCGCTCGTCCTTGCGCCGTTTCCAGCGCGGGCTCGGTTCTTTTTTCGGGCGCGGCTTCATTAGACTTTACTTACTGACCAGTCAGTAATATATATCCGACCGCCGAGCCGGTCAACGCGACGCCGCGGGTCTTGATCCGCGCACTTGAAGGCCCGGCCGGATTGGGCTAGCGTTGGCGGTCTACGTAGGGGTCCTGGGGATGCGCCCCGGGTGAGAGAAACCCTTCGAACCTGTCCGGGTAATGCCGACGTAGGGAAACGTAGTTCCTCCCCTTCGCTCCCGGACGCATTTGGAGCGAACCATGAGTGCCAATCCCAGGTTTTTCGCCGCCACCGCGCACGTCGACGATGCCACGGTGCAGCCGCTGCCCAACTCGCGCAAGGTCTACGTCGAGGGTTCGCGGCCCGATATCCGCGTGCCGATGCGCGTCGTGGAGCAGGCCGTCTCGCCCGCCGCCATGGGCGCCGAGAAGAATCCGCCGGTGTTCGTGTACGACACGTCCGGCCCCTACACCGACCCGACGGCGAGGATCGACATCCGCTCCGGCCTGCCGGCGCTGCGCGCGCCGTGGATCGCCGAGCGCGGCGACTGCGAGGAGCTCGCCGGGCCGACCTCGCGCTATGGCCGGGAACGCCTCGAAGATCCCAGGCTCGCCGAGTTGCGCTTCAACCTGAAGCGCCGGCCGCGCCGCGC
>CAZGTK010000466.1:0-2444 GCA_964528415.1 uncultured Burkholderiales bacterium
TGGCCAACGCCACCGGCCTCACGCCTGCGCCCGACGGTCTCGCCTTCCCGCCGTGCGGCGTCGACGACCTGGCGCGCGTGCTGAAGCCGCGCGTCGAGGGCGGCCAGCTGCACCATCGCGGCCAGGTGGAGGTGATCTCGAGCCTCGAGCGCGACGGCCGTCCGGTGCATCGCGACCTGCGCTGGGGCGTCTACGTCACCTTCGCCGCCGACAGCGAGTACGTGAAGCGCTGCTTCAAGGAGTACGGTCTCGTCACCGACGACACCGGCAACTATTCGTCGATGTACAAGCCGTTCCATCTCATCGGCCTCGAGCTCGGCATCAGCGTCGCCAGCGCGGGCGTGCGCGGGGAGGCGACCGGCTGCGCGACCGGCTTCCGCGGCGACGTCGTGGCCACCGCCAAGCGCAACCTCGAGCCGGGCGAAACGCTGGACGGCGAGGGCGGGTTCACGGTTTTCGGCAAGCTCGTGCCCGCGGCGGATTCGCTTGCCTCAGGCGGCCTGCCGCTCGGCCTTGCCCACGGCGTCAGGCTCAAGCGCGCGGTCGCCGCCGGCCAGCCGGTGCGCTGGGACGACGTCGAGTGGCGGGAAACCGAGGCGGTGCGCTTCCGGCGCGAGATGGAAGAAACCTACCGCCGCGAGTGGGCGGCGGCGGACGAGCGCGTGCGCGCGGCCGGCGCGCGCTAGCCCAGGCCACGCGCGCCGCGCGCCCGCAGCGGCGCGCGGCGCCCATCCCGCTCTTATGGCTTTCGACTTCCTGCCGACGTGGCCGCCTGCGGTCAACAACTTCGTCGTCTTCGGCCTCGTGCTGTGGGCCGGGCTGGTGGGCGGCGAGCTGGCGCACCGCAGCGGCTACGTGCCGCGCATCACCGGCTACATTGCGATCGGCTTCGTCCTCGGCCCGGCGGTGCTGGGCCTGTTCTCGAGCGAAATGGTGGCCGCCTCCAGCGTGTTCGTCGACATCGCGCTGGGGCTGATCCTGTTCCAGATCGGCGAGAAGCTGCCGGTGCGCACGATGTTCACCGACCCGTGGCTGCTCGGCACCTGGCTCGGCGAATGCGCCGCCACCTTCGCGCTGGTGTTCGGCGCGCTGTGGTTCCTCGGCATCGGGCCGGTGACCGCCGCGCTGATCGCCGCCATCGCCATGTCGTCGTCGCCGGCCGTGGTGCTGCTGGTCATGCGCGAGATGAACGCGAGCGGCCCGGCCAGCAGCCGCTGCCTGCAGCTCACGGCGCTCAACAACCTGCTGGCGTTCTTCGTCTTCAGCCTGATCCTGCCGTTCCTGCACAAGGAGCAGGCCGGAGACTGGGCCGTCGGGATCCTGCAGCCGCTCTACCAGGCGGCGGGCGCGCTGGCGCTCGGCTTCGTGCTGGCCCATGCCACCGTCGCGCTGGCGCGGCTGATCGGCCGGCGCGAGAACGCGCAGTTCGCGCTGCTGGTGGGCGTGATCGTGCTCGGCGTCGGACTGGCCCACCTGCTGCACGTGTCCTTTCTGCTGACGCTGCTGGCGCTCGGCGTGTTCTGCCGCTACTTCGACCGCCAGCAGGCGCTGATGGAGGTGGAGTTCGGCCACGGCGGCGACATCTTCTTCGTGATCCTGTTCGTCGTCGCCGGCGCGAGCCTGCACGTCGAGGAACTCATGAGCGTGGGCTGGCTGGCCGCGGTGTTCGTCGCCGCGCGCTTCGCGGCCAAGATGAGCGTCGTCTACGGCGTCACCTGGGCAAGCGGCTACAGCCACCGGCAGTCGTTCGGCATCGCGCTGGCGCTCACGCCGATGGCCGGCATGGCGATCGGGCTGGTGGAGTCGGTGAAGGGCCTTTACCCGGAGGCGTCCGCCACGCTGGCGGCGATCGTGCTGGCCTCGGTGGCGATCCTGGAGACGGTGGGCCCGTTCGCGACGATGGCCGGTCTCAGGCTGGCGCGGGAAGTGGGGTCCGACCGGACGCTGAATCACTGAACGGCAGCCGGCCCTGCACCATCGGCACGAAGCGCACCGGCAGCACCGGGCTGCGCTCGAGCGAGCCGTCCGCGCGCTTCTCGATCACGGTGAGTACCTGCATCTCGTGCGTCGCTCCCACCGGCAGCACCAGCCGGCCGCCGGGCTTGAGCTGGCGCACCAGCGCCTCCGGGACCGCCGGCGGCGCGGCGGTGACGATGATCGCGTCGAACGGCGCCGCCTCGGGCCAGCCGCGGTAGCCGTCGCCGATGCGCACCTCGACGTTGGCGTAGCCGAGCTCGCGCAGCAGCGCGGCGGCGCGCTTCCCGAGCGGGTCGACGATCTCGATCGTGTGGACCGTCACGGCGAGCTCCGCCAGCACCGCGGCCTGATAGCCGGAGCCGGTGCCGATCTCCAGCACCCGCTCGCCGCCCTTCAGGTCGAGCAGGTCCGTCATCAGGGCGACGACGAAGGGCTGCGAGATGGTCTGGCCGTGGCCGATCGGCTAC
>CAZGTK010000467.1:0-2443 GCA_964528415.1 uncultured Burkholderiales bacterium
CCGGTCAGCGTCATCGCCACCAGCGGGAAGCTGAACTGCCCGCCGGAGAGGTAGCGCAGCTTGCCGGCGCTGTTGACGAGCGCATCCATCGAGTAGGTCAGAAACGGCGCGAACAGCAGGTCGACGACGGGCCGAAGCCCGCTGGCGGCGGCGCCGGCCGCGGTGCCGGCGATGATGGCTTCCGCCAGCGGCGTGTTGCGCACGCGCTCGCGCCCGAAGGCTTCCACCAGGTCGCGGCGCTTGGTGGCCACCCCCTCGCCCATCAGCAGCACGCTGGCATCGCGCGCCATCTCCTGGCGCAGCGCGAGGTCGAGGGCTTTTTCTACGGTCATGCGGGTCATGGTCGGTTCCTTGGGCTCTCAGGCGTAAACGGGTTCGGTCAGCATCTGCGGCGACGGCCACGGGCTCGCCTGCCCGAAGGCGACGGCCGCTTCCATCTGCTCGCGCGCGCGGCGCTCGATGGCTTCCACTTGGGCCGCGTCGATCAGCCCCGCAGCCGCGAGGCGCGCGGCCTGCAGCCGGATCGGATCGCGCTCGAGCCACACCTGGTGCTCGACCGGATCGACGTACGCCTGGTCGTCGGGCTCGTAGTGGCCGCGCTGGCGGTAGGTGCGAAGCTCCAGGAACTGCGGCCGGCCGCTCGCGCGGATCTCGGCCACCGCCCGCGACGCCGCGGCGTACACCACCTCGACGTCGTTGCCGTCCACCGTCTGCACCGGCAGCCCATGCCCGCGCGCCCACGACGAGATGGCGTCGTCGGCCATCGTCTCCAGCCGGTGCACGTAGGCCTGCCACTGGTTGTTCTCGCACACGAAAAGGAGCGGCAGCTCCCAGCGCACCGCCAGGTTAACGGCCTCGTGGAAGATGCCCTCGCACGCCGCGCCGTCGCCGAAGAACACCGCGACGACGCCGCCCGCCTCGCCCTTGCCCATCTTCTGCGCCAGCGCGACGCCCGGCGCGAGCGAGAGCTCGCCGCCAACGATGGTGGAGGTGAGCACCACGCCCAGCTCCCTGGCGGAGATGTGCAGCGTGCCGCTCAGGCCGCCGCAGTAGCCGTCCGCGCGGCCCAGCACCTCGGCGAAGAGCCGCCCCGGATCGGCGCCGCGCGCGAGCAGGTGCCCGGCGCTGCGGTGGTTGGTGAGAATGCGGTCGCGCGCATCGAGCGCCGCGACGACGCCCGCCGCGCACGCCTCCTGCCCGGTGGTGGTGCAGGTGCCCGGCCCGCCGGCTTGCTGCGTGGCCACCGCCTGCAGGTCGAACGCGCGGATCCGCGCCATCGTCTCCAGCAGGCGAACGCGCTCGGCGTCCGCCAGGGAAGGAACCATCGCCGGCCCGCCGCCGGGGAAGCAGCCGTCAGCAGCCATGGCCGCCTCCCGCCGCCGCAGCGGACGCAACTAAGTCGAATTCGAATCGGAATGCTTCGGAACTGCCCCAGCGAATGTTCATGTCTCTGCTCCCGAAAAAAGAAAAACAGCGGCGCAGAGATTACCGGGGATGGGAAGTGGACTTTCCTAAACTTTCGCTAGGGGGATGCTAAAAGATTCGTAAACGGCCAGGCACGCGAAGGGCGATCGATTGGACGAACGCGGAACAGCCAGGGAGGCGCCGCAAAGCGATGAATCCCGTGGAAAGTACTGGCTACCGTTTACCCGGTCCCTCCGAGGAACCATCGACCCTGGAGCCCTTAATCACTCCGATTCAATGCGGTGCGCGCCCGGGACGCTGTCGGTAAAGATCGTCGAATCGACGCTCGAGCTCCGCGTTTACACCGCGAAGCCCATTAACCACGGTATTGGCCCAGTCAAAGTAAGCCTGCTGGCGATCGAGCGGCCAGTCCGCGGGCGGTCCGCTAAGAATGTCGCGGAGGTTGGCGATCTTATCGGCGAGCTTCACCAGCTTGGCTCGCTGCGACGCGCGCCCGGCGCGTGAGACCTGCAGCCGCTTGCGGGTCACCTTTCCGAGCCACTTGACGTCAGTCAGTTCCATGACTGTGGCTGCGACCTCGTCACCGAACTCCCCACGCAATTCCGCCTCGGTCGTCTCGGTGTCTTCGATCGTGTCGTGCAAGAGCGCCGCGGCCAGTGTGATCGGATCTTCCACCCTGCCTTCGGAGCAAAGAATGTTCGCGAGGGCGATCGGATGATTGACGTAGGGGGATGCCGCTTCGTCCTTGCGCCGCTGGTCGCGGTGCTTGCGGGCTGCGAAGGCCGCGGCCCGTAGGACAAGCGCCATACCCGCCTCAATCACTCGCCCGTCCTTGCTAGGCTGCTGCATGATCTACCTCCACTGGCTCCCTGCCCCCCTCCGTCGGGTCGGCGTTCATGGCTTAGGCGACAGCCCAATCGGCTGATAGCAGCGCCGCCTGCTCCAGCACCGTCTGCGTCGCCTTCTCCTGCTTGTCCGGCGGATAGCCGTACTTGCGCAGGATGCGCTTTACCAGCAC
>CAZGTK010000468.1:0-2442 GCA_964528415.1 uncultured Burkholderiales bacterium
CACGCGCCGGGGCTCACCCAGGCGCGCATGGTGAAGATCGAGCAGGACATCCTGGCGAAGAACGACGGCTACGCGCGCGAGAACCGCCGCGCGCTGGCCGAGCGCGGCGTGTTCGCCGTGAACCTGGTGTCCAGCCCCGGCTCCGGCAAGACGACGCTGCTCACGAAGACGATCGACGCGCTCAAGGGCCGGCGGGCGATGGCCGTGATCGAGGGCGACCAGCAGACGGCGTTCGACGCCGACCGCATCCGCGCCACCGGGGTGCCGGCGGTGCAGATCAACACCGGCAAGGGCTGCCACCTCGACGCGCACATGGTGGGCCGCGCGCTGCCGCGGCTCGAGCTCGGCGACGGCGCGCTGCTGTTCATCGAGAACGTCGGCAATCTGGTCTGCCCGTCCGCGTTCGATCTGGGCGAGGCGCACAAGGTGGTCGTGCTGTCGGTCACCGAGGGCGAGGACAAGCCCCTCAAGTATCCCGACATGTTCCACGCCGCCACGCTCATGCTGCTGAACAAGGTGGACCTGCTGCCGTACGTCGACTTCGACGCCGACAGGTGCGTCGCGTACGCGCGGCGCGTGAACCCTTCGATCGAGGTGATCCGGGTGTCCGCCACGCGCGGCGACGGAATGGACGATTGGCTCGCCTGGCTCGACCGGGGCGCGCAGGCCGCGTCCGCGCGCCGGCGCGAGGTGGAGTCGGTGAAGGCCCGCATGGCCGAGCTCGAGCGCGAGCTGGCCGCGCTCAAGGCGGAGCTGGAGCATGGGCGCCGCGCCTGAGATCCTGCTCGCCTCGCCGGTGCGCCAGAGGCTGCGCGTGCGCGGCCAGGTGCAGGGCGTCGGCTTCCGGCCGTTCGTCTATCGTCTCGCGCACGAGCTGGGGCTCGCCGGCTACGTGCTCAACGACGCCGAAGGGGTGGAGATCGAGGTCGAGGGCGACGCCCGCGCGGTCGACCATTTCGCCGCTCGCGTCGCCGGCGGCGAGCAGCCGCTCGCCCGCGTCGACGCGGTCGAGAGCGAGCCGCGTCCGCTGCAGCGCCAGGCCGGCTTCCGCATCGCGCCGAGCCGCGCCGGCCGTGCCGCGACCGCGGTAACGCCGGACGCCGCGACCTGTCCGGACTGTCTCGCGGAGCTGTTCGATCCCGCCGATCGCCGCTACCGCTACGCCTTCACCAACTGCACCCACTGCGGCCCGCGCTACACCATCACGGCGCGCCTGCCGTACGACCGGCCCAACACCAGCATGGCGCGCTTCGCGCTCTGCGCGGCGTGCGAGCGCGAGTATCGCGATCCGGCGAACCGCCGCTTTCACGCGGAGCCCAATGCCTGCCCCGTCTGCGGGCCGCGTCTCAAGCTGCTGGACGCGGCCGGCCGGGCCCAGCTCGCGGCGGACCCGGTCGCCGAGACGCTGGCGCGCCTGGCGCGCGGCGACATCGTCGCGGTGAAGGGACTCGGCGGCTTCCACTTGATCTGCGACGCCGCCAACGCGGAAGCGGTCGCGCGGCTGCGCCGCCGCAAGGACCGCGAGGAGAAGCCGTTCGCGATCCTGCTGGCGAACTGCGCCAGTGCCGCGGAGTTCGCGCACGTCGGCGACGACGAGCGCGCGCTGCTGCAGGCGCGCGAGCGTCCCATCGTCCTGCTGCGCAAGCGCAAGGGCTGCGACGCGCGGCTGCCGGGCGTCGCGCCCGGGCTCGCCTGGCTCGGCGTGATGCTGCCCGCGACGCCGCTGCACTACCTGCTGTTCCACGACCAGGCCGGGCGGCCGGCGGGCACCGCGTGGCTCGAGCGCGCGCTCGACCTGCAGCTGGTGTGCACCTCCGCCAATCCCGGCGGCGAGCCGCTGGTGACCGGCAACGCCGAGGCGGTGGCGCGGCTGGCCGGCCTGGCCGACGCGTTCCTCGTGCACGACCGTGACATTCTCACGCGCTGCGACGACAGCGTCGCGCGCTCCCGCGCCGGCGGGCCGGCGTTCGTGCGCCGCGCGCGCGGCTACACGCCGCGGGCCATCGCGCTCGCCGGGGAGGCGCCGCCGGTGCTGGCCTGCGGTCCCTACCTCAAGGCCACGGTGTGCGTGACGCGCGGCGCCGAGGCCTTCGTCTCGCAGCACGTCGGCGACCTCGACAACGCCGCCACCTGCGTGGCGCTGGAGGAGGCCGCTTCGCACCTGCTGTCGATCCTCGACGTGAAGCCGGCGGCGATCGGCTGCGACCGGCACCCCGATTTCCACAGCACGCGCCTCGCCTCGCGGCTGGCGGGCAAGTACGGCGTGCCGCTCGTCGAAGTGCAGCATCACCACGCACACATCGCCGCGGTGGCGGCCGAGCACCGGCTCGACGGCGCCGTGCTCGGGCTCGCGCTCGACGGCGTCGGCCTCGGCGACGACGGCGCGGTCTGGGGCGGCGAGCTGCTGCGCGTCGACGGCGCGCGCTTCCGCCGGCTGGGCCA
>CAZGTK010000469.1:0-2432 GCA_964528415.1 uncultured Burkholderiales bacterium
CTCGTCGATCAGCACCACCTCGCCGTCCTCGAGCCCGAACTCGAACTTGGTGTCGGCGATGATGATGCCGCGCTCCGCCGCGTACGCCGCCGCCTCCCGATACAGCGTGAGCGCGGTGTCGCGCACCTTGCGCGCGTTGACCCAGCCCACCGTTTCGGCCATGCGCTCGTAGGGAATGTTCTCGTCGTGCTCGCCGGACGGCGCCTTCGTCGCCGGCGTGAAAATCGGCTCCGGCAGCTGCTGCGCCTGCGCAAGCCCCGGCGGCAGCGGAATCCCGCAGATCGCGCCCGTGCGCTGGTAGTCCTTCCACCCGGAGCCGGCGAGGTAGCCGCGCACCACGGCCTCGATCGGCAGCGGCTGCAGGCGCCGCACGACGAACGCCCGACCCTCGACCTGGGCGCGCTCGCGATCGGTGACGACGGATTCCGGCGCGATGTCGGTCATGTGGTTCGGAATGACGTGGCGCAGCCGGTCGAACCAGAAGCGCGACAGCGCGGTGAGGACCTTGCCCTTGCCCGGCACCGGCGTCGGCAGGATGACGTCGAAGGCCGACAGCCGGTCGGTCTGGATGATGAGCAGCTTGTCGTCGCCGACGGCGTAGATGTCGCGCACCTTGCCGCGGTGCAGAAACGGCAGGCTGGTGACGCTGGAGGTGAACAGGGGCTGATCGGACGCGGCCATGGCGGAATCGTACCTCAGCTAGGCGCCGACGGTCCGCGGCGCCGGCGCGGCCGCCGCGGCCAGGTCGTCGCGGATCGACAGTGCCGTGGCGAGCGCGTCCTCGCGCCGCTCGGCGAGAACGGTGAAGTGGCCCATCTTGCGCCCCGGCCGCGCGTCGCGCTTGCCGTACAGGTGCAGCTTGGCGCGCGGATGCGCGAGCACCCGCGCCCAGTCCGGCTCGCCGCGCGCCCAGGCTTCACCCAGAACGTTCACCATGACGGCCGGGCAGAGCAGGTCCGGGTCGCCGAGCGGCAGACCGGCCAGCACGCGCGCCTGCTGCTCGAACTGGGAAGTCACGCAGGCGTCGATGCTGTAATGGCCGCTGTTGTGCGGGCGCGGCGCGATCTCGTTCACCAGCAGGCGGCCGTGGTGGTCGACGAAAAACTCGACGCAGAGCACGCCGCGGTAGTCGAGCGCCTCGGCGACGCCGACGGCGGCGTCGCGGGCGCGCGTGGCGACCGCCTCCGGCACGCGCGCCGGCACGATGGAGACGTCGAGAATGCCGTGGCGATGGTGATTCTCGGCCACGGGAAAGGTCACCACCCGACCCGCGAAGTCGCGCACCACCACCACCGACACCTCGACGGCGAGGTCGATGCGCCGCTCGAGCACGCACGGCTCGCCGCCCATCGCCTGCCACGCGGCGCGGGCCTCGGGCGCGGCGGCGACGGACGTCTGGCCCTTGCCGTCGTAGCCGAAACGGCTGACCTTGAGGATCCCCGGAAAGAGCGCGGCGTCCGCGGCGTCGACGTCGGCGGCCTCGCGGACAACGGCGAACGGCGCGGTGTCGAACCCCGCGCGCTTCAGGAACTGCTTTTCGTGGATGCGGTCCTGCGCGACGGCGACGCTGTCGGCGGCCGGGCTCACCACGCAGTGGCCGGCCAGGAAGCGCAGCGCGTCGGCCGGCACGTTCTCGAATTCGGTGGTGGCGGCGCGGCAGGTGGCGGCGAGCCGCCTGAGGCCGTCGGGATCCAGGTAATCGGCGCGGATGTGCTCGTCCGCCACCGACCCCGCCGGGCTGTGGTCGCCCGGGTCCAGCACCGCCACGCGGTAGCCCATGCTCTGGGCCGCCATGGTGAACATGCGGCCCAGCTGGCCGCCGCCGAGGAGGCCCAGCGTCGAGCCCGGCGGAATCATGTCGCCGGCGGCAGCTGCATCGCTTCCACCGCGCGCCTGAGCTCCTCACGCGCGGCGTCGAGGCGGGCGCGCACGGCCGGGTCGGAGGTGGCAACGATGGCGGCGGCGAACAGGCCGGCGTTGACCGCGCCCGCCTCGCCGATGGCGAAGGTGGCCACCGGCACGCCCTTGGGCATCTGCACGATGGAGAGCAGCGAGTCGAGCCCCTGCAGGTGCTTGGACGGTACCGGCACGCCGAGCACGGGCACGGTGGTCTTGGCAGCCAGCATGCCGGGCAGGTGCGCGGCGCCGCCGGCGCCGGCGACGATGCAAGCGAGCCCGCGCGCGGCCGCGCCCTGCGCGTACTCGAACATCGCGTCGGGCGTGCGGTGGGCGGAGACGACGCGGGCCTCGTAGGGAACGCCGAGCGCGTCGAGCTGCCGGGCGGCGTGGCGCATCACGTCCCAGTCGCTTTCGCTCCCCATCACCACGCCCACCAGGGGCTTGCCCATGACGCCCGCTCCCGCGAGAAAAGGCGCCATTATACCCGCGGCCGCGGGGGGCCGCCGTCGGGCCCGGGGCGGGGCTTCGGGCGG
>CAZGTK010000470.1:0-2425 GCA_964528415.1 uncultured Burkholderiales bacterium
CTCCAGCACGGCCGCGCGCAGGCCGCCCGCGTCCAGCTCGCGTATGCAGTCGGGCATCGCGCCCTGGCCGGGGAACACCACGCGTTGCGCCGCGCGGATCACGGCCGGGTCGCTGGTGACCCGCACGCGCGCGCCGGGCGCGACGTGCTCCAGCGCCTTCGACACCGAGCGCAGGTTGCCCATGCTGTAGTCGACGATGGCGATGTCGGTCATCGCGGTCGCGTCCGGCGCCCTAGAGCGCTCCCTTGGTCGACGGCAGCGCGCCGCCGGCGCGCGGGTCCGGCTCCACCGCCATGCGCAGCGCGCGGCCGAAGGCCTTGAAGATGGTCTCCACCTGGTGGTGCGCGTTGCGCCCCTTCAGGTTGTCGACGTGCAGCGTCAGCATGGCGTGGTTCACCAGGCCCTGGAAGAACTCCACCACCAGGTCGACGTCGAACTCGCCCACGCGCGCGCGCGTGAACTCGCAGTTGAACTCGAGCCCGGGCCGGCCCGACAGGTCGACGACCACGCGCGAGAGCGCCTCGTCCAGCGGCACGTAGGCGTGGCCGTAGCGGCGCACCCCGCGCTTGTCGCCGAGCGCCTTGGCGAGCGCCTGGCCGAGCGTGATGCCGACGTCCTCCACCGTGTGGTGGGCGTCGACGTGCAGGTCGCCCTCGGCCCTGACGGCGAGGTCGATCATGCCGTGCCGCGCGATCTGGTCCAGCATGTGGTCGAGGAACGGAATGCCGCTTTCGAGCTTGGACTTGCCGCTGCCGTCGAGGTTGAGCGAGACGGCGATGCGCGTCTCCAGCGTGTCGCGGTTGACGGTGGCTTTGCGCATGGATGGGGACCGGGCTGGCATGGCGAAGCGATCAGGCGGCGCCGCGCGTCGCCCGCGGCAGGCTGGCGGCCAGCGCGGCGAGGAAGGCGCGGTTCTCGTCCGGCGTGCCCACCGTGACCCGCAGGCAGTCGGCGAGCCGCGGGTGGGACCCGCTCAGGTTCTTGATCAGTACCCCCTGGTCCTTGAGGCGTTGAAACACGTCGGCCGCGCCGGCCACCCGGAACAGCAGGAAGTTCGCCTGGCTCGGGTAGGCGGTGACGCCCGGCAGCGCGGCGAGCCGGCGGGCGAGTTCCTCCCGCTCGCGCCGGATCGCGCCGGCCTGCTCCAGCAGCACGTCGCTGCGGCGCAGAAGCGCCGCGGTCACCGCTTGCGTCAGCACGTTGACATTATACGGCAGGCGCACCTTTTCCAGCTGATCGATCCACGCCGGCGCGCCCATCAGCGCGCCGAGGCGCAGCCCCGCGAGCCCGAGCTTCGAGAGCGTGCGCATCACCAGCAGGTTCGGGAAGCGCGCGAGCCAGTCGAGCGTCGTCGCGCCGGCGAACGCGTGGTAGGCCTCGTCCACCACCACCAGCCCGGGCGCCGCTTCGACCACGCGCGCCAGCGCGCCGGCGTCGAACAGGTTGCCGGTCGGATTGTTCGGGTAGGCGAGGAAGATCACCGCCGGGCGCTTCTCGTGGATCGCCGCGAGCAGGGCGGCCTCGTCCAGCGCGAAGCCCTCGCCGAGCGGGACGCCGGCGTAGCCCATGCCGGCGAACACCGCGATCATGCGGAACATGACGAAGGTGGGCTCCACGGTCAGCAGCGTCGCGCCGGGACGCGCGCAGGCGAGCGCGACCACCTGGATCAGCTCGTCGGAGCCGTTGCCCAGCATCAACGCCGCGCCGTCGGGCAGGCCGAAGAAGCGTCGCAGCTCGGCCTTGAGCTCGTGCGCGCCGGCGTCCGGGTAGCGGTTCAGCGCCGCGGCGGACGCGAGCGAGCCCACCTCGGCCGCGAGCTCGCGCGGCAGGCCGTAGGGGTTCTCCATCGCGTCGAGCTTGATCAGCCCGGTGCTCGGCGGCACGTGGTAGGCCGACAGCGCCAGGATCTCGGGACGCAGGATGTCTTCGGGTTTCGCGGTCATCGTCTTGTAGCGGGCGGCGCGCGGGCGCGGCCCGGAATCCTCTAGCGCAGCCGGTACTCCGCGGAGCGCGCGTGGGCGGGCAGCCCCTCGCCGTTGGCCAGCTCGGCGGCGATGCGCCCCAGCGTCTCGGCCCCTTCGGCCGAGACCCGGATCAGGCTCGAGCGCTTCTGAAAATCGTAGACGCCCAGCGGCGATGAGAAACGCGCCGTGCCGGAGGTCGGCAGCACGTGATTCGGCCCGGCGCAGTAGTCGCCCAGCGCCTCGGAGGTGTAGCGGCCGAGGAAGATGGCGCCGGCGTGGCGGATCTTCTCCGCCCAGCGCTCGGGGTCCTCCACGGAGAGCTCCAGGTGCTCGGCGGCGATGCGGTTGGCGACGTCGCAGGCCTGGTCCAGGTCGCGCACCCTGATCAGCGCGGCGCGGTTGGCGAGCGCGGTGCGGATCACCTCGCGCCGCGGCATCTCCGGCAAAAGCTTCTCGATGCT
>CAZGTK010000471.1:0-2416 GCA_964528415.1 uncultured Burkholderiales bacterium
CCTCCGTCAGCACCGTGACCCGCGCCGAGATCGAGGCGGCCGGACCGCGCGTGAACCTGTCCGAACCGCTCGCGCGCGTGCCCGGCGTGGTGGCCGAGAACCGGCAAAACTACGCCCAGGACCTGCAGATCTCGATCCGCGGCTTCGGCGCGCGGGCAGCGTTCGGCGTGCGCGGCGTGAAGCTTATCGCCGACGGCGTGCCGCTCACCATGCCCGACGGCCAGGGCCAGCCCGGCATCGTCGACCTCGACTCGGCCGAGCGTCTCGAGGTCCTGCGCGGCCCGTTCTCGGTGCTCTACGGCAACCACGCGGGTGGCGTGATCCAGGCGTTCACGCGCTCGGGCCCGACGCCGCCGGAAGCCGCGGCGTTCTTCGGCGCCGGCAGCTACGGCACCTGGAAGCTGGGCATCGAGGGCGGCGGCGCGGACGGCCCCTGGAACGGCTACGGCGCCGCGTCGCGCTTCTTCACGGACGGCTACCGCGAGCACAGCCGCGCGCGGCGCGATCTGCTGAACGCGAAGCTCACGACCGCGCCCGGCCCCGACACGGTCCTGACCCTGGTGGTGAACGCGCTGGACCAGCCCGACAGCCTCGACCCGCAGGGGCTCACGCGCGCCCAGCTCGACGCCGACCCGCGGCAGGCCGCGCCCACCGCGCTCGCGTTCAACACCCGCAAGAGCGTGCGCAACCGCCAGGCCGGCGTGAACCTCGAGCACGCGCTCGGCGGCGGCGATCGCGTGGTCGCCACCGTCTGGGGCGGCACGCGCGACGTCGAGCAGTTCCTCTCGGTGCCGGTCGCGGCGCAGGCGGCGCCGACCAGCTCGGGCGGCGTGATCGATTTCGACCGTCGCTTCGGCGGCGGCACGCTGCGCTACGTTCGCGCGACCGAGGCGGCCGGAGCGCCCCTCACGCTGACGGCGGGGGTCGACTACGAGCGCTCGCGCGACGACCGCCGCGGCTACGAGAATTTCGTCGGCACGACCCTCGGCGTGGCCGGCCGCCTGCGCCGCAGCGAGCTCGACACCGTCACCCAGACCGGCGCCTACCTGCAGGGCGAGTGGACCCCGGCGCCGCGCTGGAACGTGGTCGGCGGCGCGCGCTACACCGAGGTCCGCTTCGACGTGGACGACCGCTACATCGCCCTCGGCAATCCCGACGACAGCGGCCGCGTGCGCTACGGCGAATGGACCGGCGCCGCCGGCGCGACCTACGCGCTGGCGCCGGCGCTCGCCGCCTACGCCGCCGCCGGGCGCGGCTTCGAGACGCCGACGCTGAACGAGCTGTTCTACCGGCCCGACGGCGGCAGCGGGCTCAATTTCTCCCTGGCCCCGGCGATCAGCGATCATCTCGAGACGGGAATCAGGTTCGACGGCGCGCGCGCGGCGGCGACGCTGGCGCTGTTCGCCATCCGCACCGACGACGAGATCGTCGTGGCGCAGTCCGCCGGCGGGCGCACGAGCTACCGCAACGCCGGGCGCACGCGGCGGCTTGGCGCCGAGGTCGCGGTCGACGCGCAGCTCGATCATGGTTTCAGCGCCTACGGCGCCTTCACCTGGCTTGAAGCGACCTTCGCCGACGCCTTCGCCGCGTGCACGGGAACGCCCTGCGCGCCGACGTCGGTGCCGGCCGGCAACCGGCTGCCGGGCGTCCCGGCGACGGCGTTCTTCGGCGAGCTGGCGTGGCGCGACCCCGGCAGCGGCTTCACGACCGCGCTGGAGGCGCGCTGGAAGGGCAAGGTCTACGTCGACGACCTCAACGCCGACGCCGCCGGCAGCTTCTTCGTCGTCAGCTGGCGCGCCGGCGTGAGCCGCCGCTACGGCGACCTGACGGTCGAGCCGTTCGTGCGCGTCGACAACGTTCTCGACCGCCGCTACGTCGGCTCGGTCATCGTCAACGAGGCGAACGGCCGCTACTTCGAGCCCTCGCCGGAGCGCAGCTTGTTCGCCGGCGTCACGCTGCGGCAGGCGTTCTGAGGCGCCGGGTCAGGGCGCCCCGCGCCGGAAGACGATGTCGCCGTAGACGGCCGCCGTGCGGCCGCCCGTGTTGTCGGCGTCGGTCATGATGGCGACGCCCTCGATCATCGGCGGATCGGCCCCGAACGCGCGACGGTAGTCCTCCAGCACGTTGCGCCGCTCGGTGACCCACTCGCCCACGCGCGCGCCGCCGCTCTCGACCACGATCACGCGGTTGCGCTCGGTGTAGGGGCTCGCGAAGCCGGTGCCCGGCGGCAGCGACGCGTCCCAGACGTAGTTCAGGCTGCCGGCGGGCGGGTAGCCGCCGTAGACCAGCCTGGCGGCCTCGTAGGTCAGCTTGTCCAGCGCGGCGGCGCGGGCGGCGTCGTACTCGAAGGCGACGTAGAGGCGCGCCGCGTAGTCGTCGCCCGCCTTGGTCCGCGGGTCGTTGCCCTGCGGCAGCG
>CAZGTK010000472.1:0-2414 GCA_964528415.1 uncultured Burkholderiales bacterium
GAGCGCCAGCGCGGCTACGGAGACGGCGAGCAAACGAATCGGGGTGGAGCGGATCATGGAAACTCCTCGGACAGGGGCAACGGCGCTGACCGGCGCCGCGACGGATAAAACCGGATCGGAACCGTCGGAAATTATGGGAAGTCACCCCCGGAGTGTCAATTTGCCGCGTCGCAGCGAGTCGCCTCGGCGTCGGCGTCCGGCAAAAACAAAGGCCGGCTGCCGCCGGCCTTTGTTAAGAGGGGAGCGCGTTTCGCTCAGTGCGCGAGGTACCACTCCACCATCTTCTTGATGTCGTCGTCCTTCAGGTGCGGATGCGGGGGCATCGGCACTTGGCCGAACACCCCGGCGCCGCCCTTCTTGACCTTCTCGGTGAGCTTGGCGACGGCGTCCTTCTGGCCCTTGTACTTGGCGGCGATCTCCTTCATCGACGGCCCGACCAGCTTCTTGTCCTCGGCGTGGCAGGCGAGGCAGCCGCTCTTCTGCGCCAGGGCCTTGCCGTCGTCGGCGGCCTTGACGGCGCCGGTGGCGAACAGCGCGGCGGCACCCAGAATTCCCATCCAAACTGCTTTCATGCTTGCTCCTTTGGTGAGGGGCACCGCCCCGTACATTAGAAGGACCTGAATTTTAGCCGACTCAGGAGGGCTTGCAAGCCTGCAGCAGCCCCTCCAGTTCCGTAATCGGCGGCAGGCACGTAACGCCGCGGCAGACGTGAGCGTTGACCTCACCCGCGCGGGGACGGTTCAGCGCCGCCGGCAGTTCGCCGGCGTCCTCGGGCATGGAGAGCGTGATCCGCCGTTGATCCGGCTGCGCGGCGAGCGCCCGGCGCCAGGCTTCGCGGGGCCCGTCGCGGCCCGCCAGGATCACGATCGTCGACGGCGTGACGTGCTCCTCCAGCGCCCGCAGCAGGCTCGCGAACGCGCTCGGATGCCGTTGCATCGCCGGATAGAACACGGCGACCGTCCGGCGCGACGCTTCCAGGTAGCGCGGCTCCCCCAACAGGTGGCCGAGGCGCGCCAGAGCGAAGGCGGCAATCCCGTTGCCCGACGGCGTCGCGTTGTCGGGGCCCGGCTTCGGGCGGTGAATCAGCGCCTCGTGGTCGTCGCTGGTGAAGTAGAAGCCGCCGGCAGCCTTGTCCTCGAAGCGATCGAGCAGGGCATCGGCAAGCGACTGGGCGAAGCGGACGTCCTCGGCGCGGAAGCGGGCCTGGGCGAGCTCCAGCAGCCCGTCCACCAGGAAAGCGTAATCGTCGAGATAGCCATTCAGGTACGGCGAGCCGTCCTTCCACGCCGCGCGCAGATGGCCGTCGCGCCATTGGGCCGTGCGCAGGAAGTCGGCCGCGCGGCACGCGGAGTCGATCCACTCGCCGTGGCCGAACGCGCGGCCCGCGCGGGCCATGCCGCGGATCATCAGAGCGTTCCACGAGGTCAGCACCTTCTCGTCGCGCCCGGGGCGCACGCGCCGCTCGCGCACGGCGAAGAGCTTCGCCTTGGCGGCGGCGAGCAGCCGATCGCACGCCTCGAGCGGCTTGCCGAGCTGCTCCGCCACCAGTTTGAGGCTGCGCGTGACGCGCAGGTGCCAGTGCTTGTCCTCGAAATTGGCCGGCCGGTCGAGCCCGTAGTGCGCGGCGGCGACGGCGAACTCCTCGGGCGTGAGCGCCGCACGGACTTCGTCCGGGGTCCAGACGTAGAACTTGCCCTCTTCGTGCTCGGAGTCCGCATCCAGTGTCGAGTAATAGCCGCCGGCCGGCGACTGCATCTCGCGCATGACCCAGCCCGCGGTCTCCTCCGCCACGCGCTCGAGCAGCGGATCGCGCGTGATGCTCCACAAATCCGCCACCAGCGCCAGCAGCGGCCCGTTGTCGTAGAGCATCTTCTCGAAGTGGGGGATGGTCCACTGTCCGTCGACGCTGTAGCGGCAGAAGCCGCCGCCGAGCTGGTCGTAGATGCCGCCCTCGGCCATGCGCGCCAGCGTGAGCTTGGCCATGTCGACGGCGGGCGCGGCGTCCGGTAGCCCGTACCGGGACAGGCACAAGTCCAACTCCGCCGGGTGCGGGAACTTGGGCGCGTTGCCGAAGCCGCCGTGCACCTCGTCGAAGATGCCGGCCAGCTGGCCGATCGCGAGCCGCACGAGCGCCGGGTCCAAGGCGACCTCGCCCGCCGGCGCAGCGGGCAGGGTCCCCGCCAGGGCATCCCGCAGCGACGCGTTCTGCTGCCGGATCGCGTCCGCCTGCTGGTGGTAGGCCTCGGCGATGCGCGGCAGCAGGTCCTTGAAGCCGGGCAGGTTGTAGCGCGCGGTCTTGGGGAAATAGGTGCCCGCAAAATACGGGGCGTGGTCGTCCGGGGTCAGGAAGACCGTCAGCGGCCAGCCGCCGGCGCGGCCGGTGAGCATCGCATGGGAGGTCTGGTAGATCTGGT
>CAZGTK010000473.1:0-2405 GCA_964528415.1 uncultured Burkholderiales bacterium
GTTCGCGGTGCTGCTGGCGGACGACCTCATCGACGGCCGCCCCGGGGCGCTCCGGCAGATGCTGGAGGTCTACGCCGAGGAGCGGTGCTCCGTGCTCGGCGTGCAGGAGGTGCCGCTGAACGAAACCGGCCGCTACGGCATCGTGCGCACCGAGGGCAAGACGCGGCGGCTGCACAAGATCTCCGGCATCATCGAGAAGCCGCGCCCGTCGGAGGCGCCCTCGACGCTCGGCGTGGTGGGCCGCTACGTCCTCACGCCCACGGTGTTCGAGGAGCTGGAACGGGTGGTGCCCGGCGCCGGCGGGGAGATTCAGCTGACGGACGCGATCGCCGCCGTGCTGCGCCGCGAGCCGGTCATGGCGCTCGAACTGCAGGGCACGCGCTACGACTGCGGTTCGAAGATCGGATACCTGAAGGCGACGGTCGCGTTCGGGCTGAAGCATCCCGAGGTCGCCGCGGAACTGGAAACCTACCTGAAATCGGTGGGGCGGGCGCTGGCCGAGGGCGGCGGACCCCGGGAGACGCCGCGGCGCGGCTGACGACGCTGCGAGGCCCGGCGGGGTATGATGACCGGTGTCGGAATCCCCATCGGGATCATCAAATCATGATAAGCTAATTCTCCCACGTAAACAGCATCTTTCAGGGAGCTTTCGATGCCCAACAAACTCATGATCGTGATGGTCAACACGGACCCGTCCAACGGCCCCGAGCTCGGCGCGCCCTTCTTCCAGGCCACCGTCGCCGCGGCGATGGACTACGAGGTGGAAGTCATCCTCACGGCCCGCGCCGGCGAACTGGCGAAGAAAGGCGTGGCGGAGAAGCTCCACGTCAAGGAAGGCTCGCCCAAGAGCGTCTACGATTTCATCAAGGACGCGCACGAGGCCGGCGTGCATTTCAAGGTCTGCACGCCGACGCTGGAACTGTGGGGCGACGACCTCATCCCCGAGATCGAAGAGACGGTCGGCGGCGCGTACGTCATCGAGCAGGCGATGGACGACGACGTCGTCACGTTCACCTACTGACGGCCGGTGCTTGAGCCGGACGAGGCGCGGCGCATCCTGGCGCGGGCCGACCTGGTGTGGTCGGCCGACGACGTCAGCGCCGCCGTCCGGCGGATGGCCGGGGAAATCACGGCCGCCCTGGGTGACCGCAATCCGCTGGTGCTGAGCGTCATGGGCGGCGCGGTGGTGTTCACCGGCCAGCTTCTCCCGCTGCTCGCGTTTCCGCTCGATTTCGACACGCTCTACGTTTCGCGCTATCGCGGCGACACCCGCGGCGGCCGCATCGAATGGCGCGTTGCGCCGCCGGCGCGGGCGCGCGGCCGCACGGTGCTGGTGCTGGACGACATCCTCGACGAGGGCGAGACGATGGCGGCGGTGCGCGAGCGGCTGCTTGCGTTCGGCGCCGCCGAGGTCCGCGTCGCGGTGCTGGCGGACAAGGAGATCCGGCGCTCGAAGCCGCTCGCGCCCGATTTCACCGGCCTCAAGGTGCCGGACCGCTACGTGTTCGGCTATGGCATGGATGTCCACGGGGCGTGGCGCAACCTGCCCGCCATCTACGCGCTGGCGGCGGACTAGGGGCGCCGGGCCGGCCCCAGAAGACGAAGCACATCCTCATGCTTGCGATCATCGGCGGAACCGGGCTCGCCAACCTGGCGAATCTCAAGGACGCATCGCGCAAGGTGGTGCGCACCCCCTATGGCGAGCCATCGGGGCCGCTCACCTTCGGCAACCTCGGCGGGGAGCCGGTGGTGTTCCTGGCGCGCCACGGCTATGGCCACACGATCCCGCCGCACGCGGTGAACTACCGCGCCAACATCTGGGCGCTGCACGCGCAGAAGCCGGCGCGCGTGATTGCCGTCGCGGCCGTCGGCGGCATCCGGGCGGACCTCGGCGCCGGCCGGCTGATGGTGCCGGACCAGATCATCGATTACACCTACGGCCGGGCGTTCACCTATTTCGACTCGCCGGAGACGCCGGTCACGCACATCGACTTCACGCGGCCCTACTGCGAGGACACGCGCCGCCTGCTGCTGGCGGCGGCGGCGGATGCGGGGGAAGCGGCCGTCGACGGCGGCGTCTACGCCGCCACGCAGGGGCCGCGGCTGGAGACGGCGGCCGAGATCAACCGGCTCGAGCGCGACGGCGCCGACGTGGTCGGCATGACCGGCATGCCGGAAGCGGCGCTCGCGCGCGAACTCGGGCTCAACTACGCGGCCCTCGCGGTCGTGGCCAACTACGCCGCCGGGCGCGGCGACAGCGCGGCGGCCGTGAGCATGGACGACCTGGTGCGGTCGCTGCGCGAATCGATGGCCCGGGTGCGGCTGATTCTGGAGAAGGCGGTGGCGCGCCATGCCGGTTAGGGAAATCCTGCGCATGGGCGATCCGCGCCTGCTGCGGCGCTCGC
>CAZGTK010000474.1:0-2405 GCA_964528415.1 uncultured Burkholderiales bacterium
TGATCATCACCGACGAATGCATCAATTGCGACGTTTGCGAGCCCGAGTGCCCGAACGAAGCGATCTCCCAGGGCGAGGAGATCTACGAGATCAACCCCGCCAAGTGCACCGAGTGCGTCGGCCATTACGACACGCCGCAATGCGTCGAGGTCTGCCCGGTCGACTGCATCCACACCAACCCGGACGTGGTCGAGTCGAAGGACCAGCTCCAGCAGAAGTACCTCGCGCTGACCGGCCAGAAGGCGCCGGCCTAGCCGGGCGCCGCGCGCGCGGCGCCGCTCACGTCTGGCAGCGCGGGCACCAGAAGGTCGAGCGCTGCCCCAGGCGCTTTTCCCTGACCGGCGTGCCGCAGGCCCGGCACGGCTCCCCGCCGCGGCCATAGACCCACAGGCGCAACTGGAAGTACCCCAGGTTGCCGTCGCTGTCGACGAAATCCCGCAGGCTGGTGCCGCCGGCGCGCAGCGCGGCGCGCAGCGTGGCCTTGACCGCTTCGACGACGCGCGCGCAGCGCGCGAGCGACAGGCGCCCCGCCGGCGTCGACGGCCGCACACCCGCGCGGAACAGCGCCTCGCTGGCGTAGATGTTGCCCACGCCGGCGACGACGCGGCTGTCCATCAGCACGTTCTTGATCGCCGCGCGCCGGCCCCGGGTCGCGCGGTGGAGCGTTGCGGCGGAGAAGGCCGCCGTCAACGGTTCGGGGCCCAGGTGGCGCAGCAGCGGATGCGCGAGCGGGTCCGCGTCGGTCCACAGCACCGCGCCGAAGCGGCGCGGGTCGCGCAGGCGCAGCGCCAGACCGTCGTCCAGCAGCAGGTCGACGTGCTCGTGCGCCGTGGGGGCCGACGCGCCGGCCACCAGGCGCAGGCTGCCGGACATGCCCAGGTGCAGGATCAGGGTGCCGCCGCCGCAGTCCAGCAGCAGGTACTTGCCGCGACGGCGCACGTCGGCGATGCGCCGGCCCGGCAGCTCGAGCGCGAGCTCCGGCGGCACCGGCCAGCGCAGCGCCGCGTTGCGCACGGCCACGCCGGCGATCCGCCGTCCGGTGAGCCGGGGCGCGATGCCGCGGCGGGCGGTTTCGACTTCGGGCAGTTCCGGCACGGGACCTAGCGCTCCGGTTCCGGCGGCGTCAGCATCGCCGCGCCGATGTCCGGCGGAAAGCGGTAGCGCACGCGCTCGTCGAGCCGAGTGACCAGCACCCCCGCCTCGACCCGCTCGACGGCGATCGGCGCGCGCCGACCGCCCTCCAGCACGAGCGCGCCACCGGCGCGCGGCTCGGCGGCATGGTCGAGCGCTTCGGCGGCGGCCGCGATCGCGTGGCGCCAGCGGTCGACCCAGACGTTGACGTCGTCGCGGCTCGCCGCCGCCGACGGCACGTCCAAGGACCAGCCGTTCTCGCCGCGGCGTGCCGACACGCCGGGGAGCTCGATCGCCGTCAGCGTCTCGCCGGGCGCGAGCAGCGCGCGGCTGATGAGATCGTCGGCCGTGAGCGGCAGCGCGGCGAAATAGCGGGGCGACACCGCGTGCACCTGGCCGCGCGCCAGCACGTACTGTTGACTGGTGACGGGATTCACCATGCCGAACGCGAGCGTCGCCGCGCCGAGCGCGAGCTCGGCCAAGGGCGACTGCAGCTCGTATTGCGCGAGGTTTTCCGCGGGAAAGGTGGCCGTGGGCCGCGCGCGGGCGAGTTCGAGGAGCCGCTCGACCTTGATCGGATCGGCGCGCGCGGCGATCGGCGCCGCGAGCCGCCAGCCGCTGGCGGCGCGCTCCAGTTCGAGCGGCGGCAGGCCGGCCCGCTGCAGGCGGATACGGTCGACGGCGACCGGATCGACCGCGAGCAGCGCCGCGCTCTGCGCCGGCTCGGGCGCCGGCTTGAAGACGAGCCACGCGGCGAGCGCCGCCGCCGCCAGCGCGAGGGCGGCGTTGACCGAGGTGCGCTTCGCCGGCATCAGAGCGCCCGGCGGCGCCACCAGCTCGCCGCCGCCGCGGCGAGCAGCAGCAGCGGCACCGCGACCAGCCAGCCGAACGTGACCGCCATCGCCTGCGCTCGGCTGAGGGCGAGGCTCGCGTCGCGCGCCGCTTTCGGCTGGATCGTGACGAGGCGCTCGTCGCCCCCCAGCCAGTTGAACAGGCGCAGGCCGAGGTCGAGGTTGGCGCCGTTGCCGACGAAGGCATTGGCGAGGAACGACCCGCCGCCGGCGACCACGATCCGCTGCTCGCGCTCGTTCTGGGTCCGCTCGAGCGCCATGACCACCGTCACCGGCCCGGCGGCGTCGCGCTTGGGATCGAAGTCGGGCGCGCCCTGCAGCGGGCCGGCCTCCACCCAGCCGCGGGCGGCGGCTTCCACCAGCGGCGTCGAGCGCCAGCCACTGTCCTCGTTCGCGGTCAGCGCGCGCGTGCTGGGAAACACC
>CAZGTK010000475.1:0-2401 GCA_964528415.1 uncultured Burkholderiales bacterium
AGACGCAGAGTAGCTCCCCGGCCTAATCGTCTCGCGCGGCCGGCGCCATGATGATCCCGATCCCGCGCCGCGGCATCCTCCAGCGCGTGGACAACGTCGACGCGGCGCTGAAGGTTCCCGGCGTCACCGGAGTCCGGATCACCGCCGCGCCCGGGCAGCTGCTGGCGCCGCCGCCGGAGGGCGCGAGCTACCTGGGCTTCATCTTCTCGCGCGCGGCGACCCCGGCCGAGGCGGAGATCGCGCTGCGCGTCGCCCACCTGCAGCTCGCCGTGGACCTGGCGCCGGAGTACCCGGCGCGCAAGGCGGGCTGACGGCGGGCGCTACTTGGGCGCGCCCTTGGCGTACTGCTTCGACATCACCTTCTCGTTGGCGAACTGGATGTCGATGCTCGCGTCCTTGCCCTTCCAGGTCGCGCTTTCGCCGGACAGGCTGCCGAGGCTGAAGCCGGAGGTCTCGTCAGGCTTGCCGAGGATCGCGGTGACCTCCTCCTTGGTCATGCCGGCCTTGATCTTGTCGAAGTTCTCCTGATTCACGTTGGAGCCGCAGCCGGCGAGCACCAGCGCCGCCGCCACGGCGGCCGCGGTCGCGCGCAGCGCGCCGGGGAGTTTCCTGAACGCCATCGATCGCCTCTCGTGGTGGGGTTACTTGCGAAACATGCGCACCAGCACCAGCAGCACCACGCTGCCGATGACCGCGACCACCAGGCTGCGGAAGTCGAAGCCGGTGACGCTGCCGAAGCCGAGCTGGGTGCCGATGAAGCCGCCGATGATGGCGCCGGCGATGCCCACCGCGATGGTGACGATGATGCCGCCCGGGTCCTTGCCGGGCACGATGAGCCGCGCCACCACGCCCGCGACCAGGCCGAAGATGAGCCAGGAAAGAATCCCCACGTTGCCTCCCGTTGCCGCGCGGCCGGCCGCCAGTGGCCGGCAATCCGCAAGGCGCTATCGTACCGCGTCGGGCTAAAGGTTTAGAATTGTCGCGGTGCGAATGCCCCGGGGCCGCGCCCCGCGAGCACCCGTCCTGCCCATGATCAGCCAAGCGTACTGCCACTTCCTCAACCACGTCCTCGACGGCGCCGACTGGGCCCGCGAGCGCCTGCGGCCCCACGCCGGCAAGCGCGTGCGCTTCGAGGTGGCGCCGCTCGCCGTCGGCCTCGCGCTCGACGAGTCCGGGCGCGTCGCCGCGGACCCGGCCGCGGAGCCCGAGCTCACGGTGCGCCTGACCCACTTCCTGCTGCCGCGCCTGCTGCTCGGCGACGAGGCGGCCTTCCGCCAGGTGGAGACGGTCGGCGACATCGAGCTCGCCCGGGAGGTCGACTTTCTGTTCCGCCACCTGCGCTGGGAGGTCGAGGAGGACCTCGCGCGCGTGTTCGGCGACATCGCCGGGCGCCGCATGGCCGCCGGCGGCCGCGCGCTGGCGCGCTTTCCGCTGCAGGCGGCCGACGCGCTGGCGCGCATGGCGGCGGACTACCTGCGTGAGGAGGCGCCGGCGCTCGCGCGGCGCGAGGGCGTGAGCGCCTTCGTCGCCGAGGTCGACCGCCTGCGCGACGACGTCGAGCGGCTCGAGAAGCGGCTCGCGCGCCTGGAGAAAGACCGCTGACGGTGGGCGCCGCCGCGCCGGGCGCCGCAGCACCCGCCCGCGGCACGCCGCGGGCGTCGCGCCGCGCGGACGGCGCATGAGCCCGTTTCGCCTGATCAGGATTCTCTGGGTCAGCCAGCGCTACGGCCTGGACGAGTTCGTGCTCGGCCACGAGCGCTTCCGCTGGCTGCGCGGCGTGGTGCGCTTCCTCATGTTCTGGCGCCGCCTCGACGAGCCGCGCGCCGTGCGCCTGCGCCTCGCGCTCGAGGACCTGGGCCCGATCTTCGTCAAGTTCGGCCAGGTCCTCTCCACCCGCCGCGACCTGCTGCCGACCGACATCGCCGACGAGCTGGCCAAGCTGCAGGACCAGGTGCCGCCGTTCCCGTCGGCCGAGGTGGAGAGGATCCTGCAGCGCAACTTCGACGGCGACTACCGGCGCGTTTTCCGCGAATTCAGCCTGACGCCGGTGGCGAGCGCGTCGGTGGCGCAGGTGCACCTGGCGGTGCTGCAGGACGGCACCGAGGCGGCGGTCAAGGTCCTGCGGCCGCGCATCGGCGATGTGATCGGCAACGACCTCGCGCTGATCGACGTCGCCGCCGGGCTGGTGGAGACGCTGTGGGCCGACGGCAAGCGGCTCAAGCCGCGCGAGGTGGTGGCGGAGTTCGAGCGCCACCTGCACGACGAGCTCGACCTCATGCGCGAGGCCGCCAACTGCAGCCAGATGCGGCGCAACTTCGAGCACTCCGCGCTGATCCAGGTCCCGGAGGTCTACTGGGACTACTGCTCCGGCGAAGTGATGGTGATGGAGCGCATGCACGGC
>CAZGTK010000476.1:0-1224 GCA_964528415.1 uncultured Burkholderiales bacterium
TACTCTTCATTCGTCATTCGTCATTCGTCATTCGTAATTTTCCCATGGACGGCTGGCTGCTTGATCTCTATCCCGACGACAGCGGCGTAACGCTGTGGGTGCTTGGCGATGACGGCGGCCGCCACCGCCTGAGCCACCCCTTCCCGGTGACGTTCTGTGCCGCCGGGCCGTTCCCGCGGCTGCGCCAGGCGTGGCAATGGCTGCGCGACCAGTCGCCCGCGCTCCGGTTGCGGCGCGAGCGGCGGCGCGACCTGTTCGCCGGCGAGATCGACGTGCTGGCCGTGGAAGCACCCGGCCCGGCGGCGCAGGCCCGGTTGCTGGACCGGATGCTGGCCCGTTTCGCCGACCTCGATTACTACGACGCCGACGTGCCTTTGCCGCTGCGCTATGCGGCCGCGCGCGGGGTGTTTCCGCTGGCGCGCTGCCGGATGGAGGGGGGCGGCGTGGTCTCGCTCGACGACCCGTGGGCCATGGAGCCGCCGGCCGCGCCGCTGCGCGTCCTGAATTTCTATCCCGACGTTGACCCCAACCTGCGGCCGCCGTCGCGGCTCCACATCGCCCACGGGGACGCCCGGGGCAGCGGGAACGGCCGCTCGCGGGCGGGCGGTTCGCTGGAGGTGCCGCTGGAGCCGGCCGGGGAGCTGCTGGCGACGGTGCACTCGGTGTTGCGCCACCATGACCCCGACCTGGTGCTGACGCGCTACGGCGACACGTGGCTGTTCCCGCTGCTGCTCGACATCCAGAAGCGGACGGGCGCGGCTTACTTTAACCCGAACCGGGACGAGGCGCGGCGGCCGTTGTTGCGGCGGGCGAGCAGCTATTTCACCTATGGGCAGGTGGTCCATCGCGGGCGGCAGGTGCATTTGTTCGGCCGCTGGCATATCGACATCGCCAACGCCATGATGTATGAGCAGTACGGGCTGCCGGGGGTGCTGGAGCAGGCGCGGGTGACGGCCATGCCGGTGCAGGAGATGGCGCGCAAGTCGCCGGGGGCGGGCATCACGGCGATGCAGATGCTGACGGCGCTGCGCTGGGGCGTGCTGGTGCCCTATCAGAAGCAGCAGACGGAGCAGTTCAAGACGGCGCTGGAGCTGATCCACGCCGACCGGGGCGGGCTGGTCTATCAGCCGCTCGTGGGCCTGCACGACGACGTGGCGGAGATCGATTTCACGTCGATGTATCCGTCGATCATGGTGGCGTTTAATGTGTCGCCGGAGATACGAG
>CAZGTK010000476.1:1324-2391 GCA_964528415.1 uncultured Burkholderiales bacterium
GACGGGTTGATTCCGGCGACGCTGCGGCCGCTGCTGGCCAGGCGGATCGCCATGAAGGAGGAGCTGGCGGCGATGCATCCGCTGGATTGCCGCTATCGGACGCTGAAGGCGCGGGCCACGGCGCTGAAGTGGCTGCTGGTGGTGTGCTTCGGCTATCTGGGCTACAAGAACGCCCGTTTCGGCCGCATCGAGGGGCATGAGGCGGTGACAGCCTACGGCCGCGAGATGCTGCTGCGGGCCAAGGAAGCGGCCGAAGACATGGGCTACACCGTGCTGCACATGTACGTCGACGGGCTGTGGATTCGCCGGCCGGCGGACACGGCCGCCGGGCTGGCGGCGGTGATGGACGAGATCACCCGCCGCACCGGCCTGCCCATCGCCCTGGAGGGGGTCTATCGCTGGGTGGCCTTTCTGCCGTCGCGGATGGACGAGCGCGTGCCGGTGGCCAACCGCTATTTCGGTGTATTTCGCGACGGCTCGCTGAAGGTGCGCGGCATCGAGGCGCGCCGCCACGACACGCCGCCCTTCGTGGCCGCGACGCAGTTGCGGCTGCTGGAGGAGCTGGCGGCCGGGGAGGATGACCCGACGGCGCGGCTGCCGGCGGCCGTGGCGTTGCTGCGGGACCGGCTGGCCGATTTGCGCGGCGGGCGGGTGGCTCCGGCCGAGCTGCTGGTGAGCCACCGGCTGAGCCGGGAGTTGGCCGACTATCGCGGGCGGCCGCCGGGGGCGCGGGCGGCGGCGCAACTGGCCGCGGCGGGCAAACCGCAGTCGCCCGGCCGCCGGGTGCGTTTCATCCACACGCTGGGCGAGCCGGGGGTCTATGCCTGGGGGTCGCCGGAGGAGCTGGACCCGCGCCGGATCGACACCGGGCGCTATGAGACGCTGCTGCTGCGGGCGGCGGCGAATCTGCTGGGGCCGTTCCTCGATGAGGCGGAGTTGCGGCGCTGGGTGATGGGGGAGGCGTGGCAGATGCCGCTGCCGTTTCCCCGCAGGAGGAGGGGACGGGTGACGGGTGACGAGTGACGAGTGACGAGTGACGAGTGACGAGTGACGAGTGACGAGTGACG
>CAZGTK010000477.1:0-2382 GCA_964528415.1 uncultured Burkholderiales bacterium
TTTCTTCAAGTCGATCCAGAAGATGCGCCAGGCGCTGCCGCCCTGGATGCCCGCCATCGGCCTGGAGGGCGGGCGGCTCAACCTGGTGCCGGTGGATTATGTCGTCGCCGCCACCGACCACATCGCCCACAAGCCGGGGCTCGACGGGCGCTGCTTCCACCTGACCGACCCGCACCCGCACCGCGTCGGCGACATCCTCAACATCTTCGCCCGCGCCGGCCACGCGCCGCAGCTCGCGCTGCGCATCAATCCGCAGATGTTCGCCTTCATCCCCGGCGCCGTGCGCAAGTCGATCGGCGCGCTGACGCCGGTGCGGCGCGTGCGCGAGGTCATCATGCGCGATCTCGGCGTGCCGCCGATCGTGCTCAAGTTCGTGAACTACCCGACGCGCTTCGATTCCCGAGACGCCGAGCAGGCGCTGGCCGGGAGCGGCATTGCGCTGCCGAAGCTGGAGGACTACGCCTGGCGGCTGTGGGACTACTGGGAGCGCCACCTCGACCCGGACCTGCACGTCGACCGCAGCCTGGCCGGCCGCGTGCGCGGCAAGGTGGTGCTGATCACCGGCTCGAGCGACGGGATCGGCCGCGCCACGGCGCTGCGCATGGCCGAGGCCGGCGCGCGGGTGCTGATCGTGGGCCGCAAGCAGGAAAAGCTCGACGCGATGCGCGAGGAGCTCAAGGAGCGCGGCTGGGACCTGCACTACTATTCGTGCGACGTCACCGACTACGACCAGATCGACGCGTTTGCCTCCCAGGTGCTCGAGGACCACGGCCGCGTCGACATCCTGGTGAACAACGCCGGCCACTCGATCCGCCGCGGCATCGAGCACTCCTACGACCGCTTCCACGACTTCGAGCGCACGATGCGGCTCAACTATTTCGGCGCGCTGCGGCTCACGCTGCGGCTGCTGCCGTCGATGCAGCAGCGCCGCCGGGGCCACGTGATCAATATCTCGTCGATCGGCGTGCTGTCCAATGCACCCCGGTTCTCGGCTTACGTGGCGTCGAAGGCAGCGCTCGACGCGTTCGCGCGCTGCGCCGCCTCGGAGTTCGCCGACGCGGGCATCGACTTCACCACCGTCAACATGCCGCTGGTGCGCACGGCGATGACCGCCCCGACGGAAATCTACCAGCAGATGCCGATGCTCGCGCCGGAGGAGGCGGCGGACCTGGTGGTGGACGCCGTCATCCACCGGCCGGTGCGGGTCGCCACCAAGCTCGGCATTTTCGCGCAGGCGCTCTACACGCTGATGCCGCGCGTGTCGCAGGTGGTGATGAACACGGCGTATCGCATGTTCCCCGACTCGAAGGCCGCGCGCGGCGAGAAGGGCAAGGGCGAGGCGCCGACCGAGGTGACGCCGGACCAGATGGCGTTCGCGCAGTTCATGCGCGGGATCCACCTGTAGCGTTCAGCACCTCCAGCACGACGCGCCCGGCGACGTCCGGATCGAGCAGCAGCGCCAGGTGGCCGCGCCCGGCCACCGCGTAGTTGACGGCGGGCGGCGGCAGCACGGGGCTCGACTGCGGCGCGACGAAATTGTCGTGCGGCGAGAAGATCGACACCACCGGCGCCGGCGGCAGCAGGCCGGCGCCGAGGCGGCCGAAGAACGGGCTGCCCTCCCGCAGGTCGGCGCCGCAGGCGCCCAGGGCGATGCGCGCGAGCCGGCTGCCGGCGTAGGGCGTGGCGATCGACACCACCTTGCGCACCGCCACCGCGCCGGGCCGCTGCAGGCAGCGGCGGGTCACCAGCCCGCCCATGCTGTGGGCGACGATCGTGATCGGCGCGCCGGCCGTCTCCCGCGCGACCTCGCGAAGCGTTGCCTCGAGCTGGTCCGCGAACGCGTCGATGCCCGCGAACGGCGGCTCCAGGTTGACGGCGTAGAGCCGGCCGACGCCGGCCTTCGCGAGCGCGCGGCGGATGCCCCACATCACGCCGGCGTTGCAGTAGATCCCGTGCACCAGCACCACCACCGGGCCGCCGTCTCCGCGCCGCGGCCGCAGCGGCACGAACAGGGGCTGCAGGGGCGAGATCACGGCGAAGAACACGCTGAACGCCCACCACTCGTCCGTGAGCAGCCGCGCGGCGCGGGCAAGTCCCAACCCCGCCACCGGCGGGCGCGTGAGCGCGAACGTGAGCGCCACCAGCGCCGCGCGCAGCAACGCGGCGCAGATCAGCGCGCCGGCGACCGCGCCGGGCACCGAGATCAGGCCGGCGGCCGCCAGCGCCTGCCCGGCCGCGGCGTAGGCGGCCGCCTCCAGCGCGAGGAGCACCCAAAGGATCGCTGCGACCATCGGCGGGAGCGGCCGGCCCGGAGGTTCAACCGAGGAACAAGCGGTAGGCCGGGTTCTGCGTCTCGTCCCAGAAGCGGTAGCCGAGCTGGTC
>CAZGTK010000478.1:0-2378 GCA_964528415.1 uncultured Burkholderiales bacterium
GAGTACCCCGGTCTTCTGGCCGGTGGCGATGATCTGGTCGCGGGACAGGCCGCGCAGCAGGCCGGCCACGGGCGCCGCGACCGGCGCGCCGTCCAGCGTCGCCACCACGTCGCCGGCGGCCACCACCTCGCCCAGCGCGCGCGCGGCCCGCAGCACGCCGGGGCGCGGCGCGTATACCACGCGCTCGCGCGCGAGGCCGGCAATCGCCCGCGGCGCGCCGTTCAACGCCCGCGTCGGGCCGGCGCGCAGGACGCGTCCGAGGTCGTCCCAGCTCGTCTCCACCGCGAGGTCCGCGTACTCGCCGGCGACGAAACCGGGCCCCAGCGCGATGGTGAGCGGGGCCAGGCCGCGCAGCGGCTCGGGCGCGTCGCGCTTGCGCAGGCGCGCGTCGACGAGCGCGGCGGGCGCGAGCGCCGCGCACAGCCGCGCGAGCGACAGGGGCGGCGCCGGCCAGACCGGAATGGCCTCGCGCCGCGCGAGCAGGGCACGCGTCTCCTCGAGCGAGTCGACGCGTTCGGCGCGCACGCCCTCCAGTTCGGCGGCGCCGTCGTAGACGGCATCGACGAACGCCATCGCGCGGCGCGGCAGCGCCGGCTGCGCCTCGCAGACGATCGCCGCCGGCCGGCCGAGCCCGAACCAGCGGTGCGCGATCGCCGAGGCGACGTCGCCGACGCCGCGCACCAGCAGGAGGTCCGTCGTCCCGCTCATGTCGTGAACAGGTAGACGGTCATGGCGATGCCGAGCGCCGCCAGCGCCAGGTTGGTGATCACCGCGGCGCCGGTCCAGTAGCGCTCGGGGATCTCGATCGGCTTCAGGATCTTCAGCACGCGCCGGTACTGGACGATGGAGGAGAGCGCGACGGCCACGCCGAGCACGATGAAGCCGATGCCGACCCAGAACGACGTCCCCGTCGTCAGCGGGGACGCGGCGGCGGGGGTGAGCATGCGCAGGAACAGGCCGAAGCGCTCGATCACGAAGCCGAACGCCATCAGCGTCAGGCTGGTGCGGGTCCAAGCGAGCAGCGTGCGCTCGGCGGCGAAGAAAACGCGCGGATCGTCGAGATACGACATCGCAAAGCTCCCTGAGGTCAGCGACGGCGACGGCGCCCGAGCCGCCAGTAGCGCTGCATGATGACGAAAATGAAAGAGCCCGACCAGGCGATCAGCAGCAGGCCGTTGAGGGCCTCGATGCCGGCGAGGAAGCGCATCGGCCCGTGAGGCACGACGTCGCCGAAACCGAGCGTCGTGAAGGTCTCCATCGAGAAATAGAGATATTCCGGAAAACCCGCCGCCGTCGGCAGGAGAGCGCCCGCGCCGAACCAGTGCTCCAGCGCGTAGAAGCCGGCGGCATAGGCGCCCATCTCCGCGAGGTGGACGACCGGCAGGGCGAGGACGAGGCCGAGCACCGCCAGGCGCGGGCGCGACGGCGGTCGCGCGAGCGCCACGGAGAGCCCCGAGAGCGCCTCATAGTGCAGCAGGCTCGTGGCGGCGAGCAGCACGAGGGCAACGAGGACGACCGTGGGCATCGGCGCGCCTCAGGCCGGCGGCTGCCGCCGGAACGCCGCCAGCGCGAGCGCGGCGGCAACGAAGAGGGCCCCGAAGGCGCGGGTCAGCAGCGCGACGTGGCGCGGCTCGCGCAGCCAGACGAGCAGGCGCGAGGCGAAAAGGGCGTAACCGCCCATCACCACGAGGTCCACCGTCACCATCGTCGCCGCCATGACCGCGTACTGGGGCGCAAGCGGCGCCGCCGGCGCGAGGAACTGGGGGATTACCGCCAGCATGAACACCATCGACTTCGGATTGGACGCGTTCACCAGGAAGCCCTGCGCGATCTGGCGGCCGGCGGGCGCCTCGACCCGGGCCGGGTCGCCGAGGCGGGCGCCGCCGGCGGCGCGCCATTGGCGCACGCCCAGGAACAGCAGGTACGCCACGCCCAGCCACTTGATGAGCGCGAACGCCGTGTCGGACGCGGCCAGCACCGCGCCGACGCCGGCGGCGACGATGGCGAGGTGCGACAGGAAGCCGAGCTGCAGGCCGAGGATGGTCCAGTAACTGCGGCGCAAGCCGTGCTCGGCGCCGCTCGCCATCGCGGCGACCGCGCCCGCGCCGGGCGACAGGCTGATCGCCCAGCAGGCGGCGAAGAACGCAAGCCAGGTCTGCGGCGTCATGAGGGGGGCGCCTCCAACCCCCGGCGCGCGACGCCAGCGCCGGCGCGTCGGCGCCGGGCAGCGTTCGTTTTGCCGTCGATCCCCGGGCGCTGCCCGGGGCCCCTCGCCGGGTAACTCACGCTGCCGCCTCCTGTGTCCGCATCGCGATGCCGTCGGCGGCGCGTCGGCGCCGGGCAGCGTTCGTTTTGCCGTCGATCCCCGGGCGCTGCCC
>CAZGTK010000479.1:0-2372 GCA_964528415.1 uncultured Burkholderiales bacterium
CTCCAGCTTCTGCTGCGCCTCCTGCACGTCGCCCTTGCCCGGCTCGACGGCCTCGCGCACGCTCTGGTCGGGATCGAGGCGCGGCTCCTGCGGCAGGAAGCCGATGCGGATGTCGGGCATCGGAATCGCCTCGCCGTCGAACTCCTAGTCCTCGCCGGCCATGATCTTCAGCAGGCTGGACTTGCCGGAGCCGTTCAGGCCCAGCACGCCGATCTTGGCGCCGGGGAAGAACGAGAGCGAGATGTCCTTGAGGATGGTGCGCTTGGGCGGGACGGTCTTGCTGACCCGCATCATGGTGTAGACGTATTGAGCCATGGTGCCTTGCGAGAGGGAAATGCCGCGGGAAAAAACGAAAAGCCGCAATTATGCGGCAAGCGGCGCGCGGGTGCACGCCGGGCTCGCGGGCGCCGGAAAGCTGCGAGCCCGGGGCGCCTGCCGCCCCGGGCCCGTCAGGACTTGTCCGTGAGCAGCGGCGCGACCGCGGGCACCTGCGGCACTTCGCAGCCGGTCAGGCAGCAGCGGCCCGGCTGGCGGTTGCGCGTGATCGCGCGCTCGGGCGAGGCGAGCGCCTCGCGCTCGAGCAACCGCTCCACCAGGTCCACCTTGTTGCCGAGCGGGTAGTTGCGCCAGATCTCCATCTTCATCGCTTCCGGCGAGCCGCCGCCGTGCAGGGAGATCAGCGAGTACCAGCCGCCGGTGTAGGAGGCGGTGAGGTCCTCCAGCATGCGCGCGGTCTCGATGCGCTTGTCGTAGGGGATGTCGGGCCGACCGCGCAGCACGTCGGCGAGCGTGCCGGCGGTCTCCGGGTTGTGGTCCTCGTCGGGCCCCGGCAGCGCCACCACCAGCCCGCCGGAGACGTAGTGCGCAAGCCGGTGCATGTCGTAGATCTGCGTCGCCATCAAGAGCTTGCCGATGTTGGCGAACACGGCGTCGGGCTCGAAGATGCCGGATTCGTCCAGCGAACCGTACACGGACGCCGCCACGCCGCAGGCGTAGAAGCCCTCGACGATCTTGATCAGGTCCACCATTGCGTCGCGCAGATGACGGGTTGAATCCAGCTCCAGCCCGTTCGCCTCGCACATCAGCGCGCCGGCGCCGATCAGCAGGTCGCCGAAGCCGGCACGCGCGCCGATGCAGGAATGGCGGTGGTGGGTGGCGTAGCTTCGCGTCATGCGCTCCGAGTGGCGCCACTCGCCGGCCAGGAACACGCGCTCCCACGGCACGAACACGTCGTCGAAGTGCACGACCGCCGTGGTCTGTCCGTAGCGGCCGCTGAACTTGGCGGCGGCGTCGCCGGGGCGGCCGGCCGGGCGCGCCACCATCGTGATGCCCGCGGCGTCGACCGGCACCGCGCAGCACACTGCGAAGTCGGCGTCGGCCTCGGTCATGGCCCGGCACGGCATCACCAGCAGCTCGTGGGCGAGCGGCGCGCCGGTGACGATGGCCTTCACGCCGCGGATCACGATGCCGTCGCCGCGCCGCTCGACGATGCGCACGTAGCTGTCGGCGACGTTCTGCTGGTGCGGGCGCAGACTCCGGTCGCCCTTGCCGTCGGTCATGGCGATCGCGCAGGTGAGGTCGTTGTCCTCGAGGTAGCGCAGGTACTCGAGCAGCCGCGGGTGGTACTCGGTGCCTTCGTCGGCGTCCATGCGCCACGTCGCCGAGTGGATCGCGTTGGTCGCGTCCTGGGTCAGGTAGCGCAGCGCGCAGCCGGATTCCTGGCACACCAGCCGCACGGCTTCCAGCTTGTTGAGCAGGTCGCCGCCGGAGCGATTGAGGTGGAGAAAGCGGTTCACGGTGCGGTTGCTGCCCGCCTGCTGCGCGGTCATCACCGGCTTGAGCTCGGGTTTCAGCGCGAAGTCGTAGGTGACGCCGATGGCGTTGATGGCGGGCGCCAGCAGCGGCTCGTCGGCGACCGACTCGACCCGGCGGCCGTCGACGAACACGCGCGGACGGTGGCGGCGCAGCGACTCGCGGTAATCGGCGGCGGACATCAGCATGGGGACCTCCCGTTACGGCGCGTGCCAGGGCGTTCTGGCGAAAGCCCGATCTTTGATCATCGCCGGCCCGGCTGTCCAGCCCGAACGGCGCCGGCGCGGCGGGCCGGGTCAGCCCCCGTCGCCGCTGCGCGTGACCGTGTCGGCCCACAGCCGCCGCCAGCCCTCGTGGCCGAGGCGCCGCAGCGTTTCGATGTTGCGCTCGTAGATCTGCGCCGGGTCGGCAAGAGAGGCGACCGCGCGCTCGATGCTCGCTTCCCGCAGCAGGTGCAGCGTGGGGTGGGGCGAGCGGTTGGTGCAGTTCTCGACGTCGTCGGGCCGGGTGTCCGCGAACCGGTAGTCGGGATGGAAGCTCGCGACCTGGATCACGCCGGC
>CAZGTK010000480.1:0-2362 GCA_964528415.1 uncultured Burkholderiales bacterium
GCAGTCCACGGTGTTGAACGGCGCGCCACGCCGGTCGGACAGCGCGTGTATCGTTCGCGCGACCAGTTCCTTGCCGGTGCCGGTTTCGCCCGTGATGAGGACCGCGGCGCCGCTGGCGGCGATGCGGCGCACGGCTTTCTGCAGATCCTGCATCGGCGGGCTGCGGCCGACCAGGGCAATGCCGCCGGCCTCCACGCTCGGCGCGGCGTCCAGCGACGCCCGCAGCTGCGCGATGCCCCAGGCGTGCCCGAGGGACAGGCTCAGGCGCGGCGGATCGACCGGAAGCGTATGGAAATCCGCGAAGGCGCCGACGATCAGCCGCTTGGCTTCGTCGCCGACGATGCTCCCGGGCGGGACCACCGCGATCCACTCGGCGCCGGGGCTCTGCGCGATCCGGCGCTGAACCTCCGCGAGATCGGCGGCGCGCGGATCGAAGACGGCGACGCCCACGCGGTAGCACACGCCCGCCGCGGGCTCGGCGTCGGCGCGCGGGACGACGTCAACCCGCCAGCCCAGCGCTTCCAGCTCGCGCGTCGCGAGGTCGGCGCCGGAGGAGTTCCAGAGGAGTACGGGTCGCACGGCGTCCGTTCAAGCAGCGTGTCGGTGAGCCACCGGCCGTCAACCCGTTCATCCGTTGTTGTTGTCGGCCGCCGCGCTCGCGCGGCGCCGGGATGATCCGCTAAATCCGTCTTAGCACACGCACCCGCGCGCCGCAAACCCATGCGCCGCGACGCCGGCCAGCGCGTGCGCCCGCGCCGAAAACCGTTAAGCGCGGCGAACACGCGCGAGGCGCAACCGTCCGTTTGCGATACGCAAGGCGCACGCGGCGTCGGGTTCGCCCGGCGCCGATCAGCGGAGGGGCGCAAGGTCGCGTCGGCGAATGTCACAGGTTTGCGACACCAGCGCCGACGGCGTCGCGGGGCCGGGTGCGAACCGCCCCCCACGCGCGGCGCTTTTCGTGCGATCAAGGACTTATCAAGGTTCACCGAGGCGGCGCGGTGCGGCGTGCGACGCGCCGCGCGAAGACGGCGCGACGGATGTCGCAGCGCTGTGGCAATTGCGCTGCGTCCGGACTCCGCCGCGCGTACGTGCTCCAGGAATCTTTCGCGAGCAATCAGTCCGTTGACGCGCGTGGAATGGGTATTGCAGTGCTCCCGGAGCGACCCGGCGAGGGCTGGGCGTGTCCGAACAGCTAACGGAGGCGTTATGAAAAAGACCTTGATTGCATCAGCGATCGCCTTGGCCTTTGCCACGCCCTGGGGAGCGATGGCGAACCCCACGAACAACGGCTGGATCACCTATCCGTCGGGCGGCGGCGGAGGCGGCGAAGACAACGGGAACGGCGGAGGCGCTGAAGGGACGCTGACGCAGAGCGCGACGGCCAACAGCACGCAGGACAACAACACGGGCGGCGCGCAGGCCAACGAGTACAGCACGGCGACCACCACGAACCTGACGGTTGGCGACATCCTGTTGAGCGACCTCGGCAACAACAAGAGCATCAACGATTCGTACAACACCAAGGTCGTGGCCCTGTCCTACCTCAACGCGACCGTCACCGGCAACACCGTCGGCGGCCTCGGCAACCTGGCGTATGGCGCCTACGGCGGCGCCGGCGGCACCGGCAGGGGCGGCCACGGCGGCACCGGCGGGACGGGCGGCGCCGGCGGCACGAACACCGGCCTTGGCGGCAACGGCGCGGCGGACGCGGACTCGTCGGCGGCGGCATCGTCGGGCAATGCAGGCAACGGCGGCGGCACCGGCAACGGCGGCAGCAACGGCAACGCCTCCAACGGCAGCGCCACGAACGGCAGCGCCGGCGACGGCGGCAGCGCCTACGGCGGCGACGCCAACGCGAAGGCCAAGTCGGCGGCGCTGGCGGGCGCGCTCTCCGGCGCCAAGAGCAAGGCCAACGGCGACTCCGGCGGCAGCGGCAGCGGCGGCGGCGCGGCGTCGATTCCGATCGCGGTCGCGGTGCCGATCGCGGGCGGCGGCAGCGCTGACGGCACGCCGGGCGGCGGCGGTGGCAACGGCGAGACGAACGGCAATGGCAGCGCGCCCTGTTGCGTGCAGGGCGGCAACGCCAACAACGGCGGCACCGGCAACGGCAACGGCGACTCCACGGCGCTCGGCGGCGCCGGAACCGGCGACGCGGGTGGCGCCGGCGGCACCGCCAGCAGCACGTCGACGGCTTCCGCCAGCGGCACCAGCTCCTCGACGGCGACCGGTGGCACCGGCGGCGCGGCCAACGCGAACGGCGGCAACAACGGCAGCGCGAGCAACGGCAGCGCCAGCATCGGCAACGCCGGCAACAGCGGCAACGGCGGCGCCGGCGGCAGCGCGAACCACGCGGCGACCTCGA
>CAZGTK010000481.1:0-2359 GCA_964528415.1 uncultured Burkholderiales bacterium
GCGCAAATGCGCCATCACGGTCTCGCCGATCGTGTCGGTCGTGATCTCGCTCTCGCCGAGGCTCTCCAGCTCGCGCACGATCTTCGACACCATCTGCTCGACGCGCTCGGGATCGACCTGGCGCTTGCGCAGCGCGACCTGGACCGAGCGCATCAGCTTGTCGCGGTCGAACGGCGAACGGCGGCCGTTGCGCTTGATGACGGTGAGCTCGCGCAGCTGCACGCGCTCGAAGGTGGTGAAGCGGAAGTTGCAAGAGATGCAGACGCGGCGGCGGCGGATCGCGTTGGAATCCTCAGTGGGCCGCGAATCCTTGACCTGGGTATCGAGGCTTCCGCAACTCGGACAGCGCATGGCGCTCCTTAATCCTGGTAGATCGGGAACCGCGCCAGCAGCGTCTTGACCTTGGCGCGCACCGCGGCCTCGACGAGGGAATCTTCGTCGGTGCCCTTCTGCGACAGCACGTCGAGAACTTCGGTGATCAGGTCGCCGATATGCTGGAACTCGGCGATGCCGAAGCCGCGGGTGGTGCCGGCCGGGGCGCCGAGGCGGATACCGGAGGTCACGGTCGGCTTCTCCACGGAATGCCGTTCTTGTGGCAGGTGATGTGGGCGCGGCCGAGCGCAAGGTCGGCGACCTTGCCGGTAAGGCGCTTGGGCCGCAGATCGACCAGCATCAGATGATTGTCGGTGCCGCCGGACACGATGTCGTAGCCCTTGGACTTCAGCGTCGCGGCCAGCGCCTTGGCGTTTTCGACCACGTTCCTGGCATAGACCTTGAACGAGGGCTGCAACGCCTCGCCGAACGCCACCGCCTTGGCGGCGATGACATGCATCAGCGGGCCGCCCTGCATGCCGGGGAACACGGCGGAGTTGAGCTTCTTCGCTAGGTCCTCGTCGTTGGTGAGGATCATGCCGCCGCGCGGGCCGCGCAGCGTCTTGTGCGTGGTCGTGGTGACCACGTGCGCGTGCGGGAACGGCGAGGGATGCTCGCCGGCGGCGACGAGGCCGGCGAAGTGGGCCATGTCGACCATCAGGTGCGCGCCGACCTCATCGGCAATCGAGCGGAACGCCGCAAAATCGAACTGGCGCGGATAGGCGGAGCCGCCGGCGATAATGATGCGCGGCTTCTCGGCCTTTGCGATCTCGCGCACCTTGTTCATGTCGACGCGATGCGTGTCGGGCTCGACCTGGTAGTGCACCGCGCGGAACCACTTGCCGGACTGGTTCACCGTCGCGCCGTGCGTGAGGTGGCCACCGTGGGCGAGATTGAGGCCGAGGATAGTGTCGCCGGGCTTCGCGAGCGCGTTGAACACGCCCTGGTTGGCCTGCGAGCCCGAGTTCGGCTGCACGTTGGCGAAGCCGCAGCCGAAGATCTTCTTGGCGCGGTCGATGGCGAGGGTCTCGACGATGTCCACGTACTGGCAGCCGCCGTAGTAGCGCTTGCCCGGATAGCCCTCGGCATACTTGTTGGTGAGCACGCTGCCGGCCGCATCGAGCACGGCGCGCGAAACGATGTTCTCGGAGGCGATGAGCTCGATCTCGTACTGCTGGCGGCCAAGCTCCTTGTCGATCGCCGACGCGACCTCCGAATCCGTCTCAGCGAGCGGCGTTTTGAAAAAGCGGGCGGTCGGGCTCTTTGACATGACGTTTCCTCTGCGTCGGCTTTGTGGAAATGAATGGGAAAAGAACAGATGGAGGCGTATCGGCGAAAGAAGAGGCTGCGGCGCGCGGAAATCCCTTCTGGAAAAGGCTGCGGCTCAGGCTCCCTGCTTTCGCACGCCACTTACCATGCGCCAGAGAGCAGCAACAGGGAAGGCCGCGTCGCACCCATCTGGGTGGGTGTGCGCCGCAATATATGGGTAGGAGGAACGGCGGGACGGCTGCTATTCGGCAGCAAGCTTGCCGGTGCGGCGGACGGCGGCCGGGCAGGCAGCCCAAAGCTCGCTCAGCGCCACCGTCAAGGCGTCCATCTGCGCGTCCGTGTGATACGGCCCCGGCGTCAGCCGGATGCGCTCCGTACCCCGCGGCACGGTCGGGTAGTTGATGGGCTGCACGTAGATGCCATGCCGATCGAGCAGGCGGTCGGTCACTTCTTTGCAGTGGACCGGATCGCCGATCAGGACCGGCACGATGTGGCTCTGGTTCGGGAACACCGGCAGCCCGGCGTTCACGAGGCGCGTCTTGAGGGCGCGCACCCGTTCCTGGTGGCGCGCCCGCTCGAGCGAGCTGCCCCTGAGATGGCGGATGCTGGCCAACGCGCCGGCCGCGATCGCGGGCGCCAGCGACGTCGTGAAGATGAACCCCGGCGCAAACGAGCGGATCGCATCGCAGAGGTCGCGCGTGCCGGCGATGTAACCGCC
>CAZGTK010000482.1:0-2348 GCA_964528415.1 uncultured Burkholderiales bacterium
CGTCATGGTGCGCATCAGCGGCTTCGGCCAGACCGGGCCCTACAGCCAGCGCCCCGGCTACGGCGTCATCGGCGAGGCGGTGAGCGGCCTGCGCCACCTGACCGGCGACCCGGACCGGCCGCCGTCGCGCGTCGCCGTGTCGATGACCGACTACATCACCGGGCTCTACGCCGCGTTCGGCGCGACGCTGGCGCTGCTCGCGCGCGAGAAGACCGGCCGCGGCCAGTACATCGACGCCGCGCTCTACGAGTGCGCGTTCAGCTTCATGGAGCCGTGGATTCCCGCCTACGAGAAGCTCGGCCATGTCGCCAACCGCTGCGGCTCGCGCCTGCCCGAGAGCACGCCCAACAACCTGTACCCGACCGGCGACCAGCAGTTCATCCACGTCACCGCGATGGGCGAGGCCGTGTTCAAGCGCCTGGCCGCGGCGATGGGCCGGCCCGAGCTGGCGTCCGACCCGCGCTTCGCCACCGCGGTGGCGCGCTCGGAGCACCACGAGGCGATCGACGACCTCATCGCGCAGTGGACCTCGCGCCATCCGCTCGCGGAGCTGGAGGCGGTGCTGGAGAAGGCGCTGGTGCCGGCGACCCGCGTCTACACCATCGCCGACATCTTCGGCGACCGCCACTATCGCGAGCGCGGCTCCATCGTCGCCGCGCCGGACGACGAGCTGGGCAGCGTGTCGATGGCGGCGCCGGTGCCACGGCTGTCGCAGACGCCGGGCGCCGTGCGCCACGCGGGCCACCGCATCGGCCAGGACACGCGCCGCGTGCTGACGGAGGTGCTCAATTTTTCCGCCGAGCGCATCGACGCGCTGGCGCGCTCGGGCGTCATCGCCTGCGATCCGAACACCGCGGGCGCGGCGCGCGGCGCCGACAGCGCCGCGGTCGCCTTCTAGCAACGCGAGGAAGCGAGCGCCGTGAACCCGAACGATCAGCCGCAGTCGCCCTTCGACCGCCTGCTGCACGACTACGAGGAGCGGCTCGCGAAGGCCATGGCGATGGGCGGGCCCGAGCGGCTCGCGCGCCGGAAGGCCGCCGGCCTGCTCAACGCGCGCGAGCGCATCGCCTACCTGTGCGACGAGGGCACCTTCATCGAGTCCGGGCTGTTCGGCACCTCGGCGTCCAACCCGGCCGATCGCGACCGGTCGCCGACCGACGGCAAGGTCGCGGGCTTCGGCAAGATCCGCGGACGCGAGACCGCGGTGGTCGCCAACGACTTCACCGTGATGGGCGCCTCGTCCAGCGCCACCAACGGCCGCAAGATCGCGCACATGAAGCGCGTCGCCACGCAGCGCGGCGTGCCGATGGTGTTCCTCGGCGAATCCTCCGGCGCGCGCATGCCCGACCACATGGGCTCGCGCGGCATGGGCACGCTGCTCGGCAACGACGGCGCGCAGTACCAGCGCATGCGCGAGACGCCGTGGGCCTCGGCCACGCTGGGGTTGTCCTACGGCTCGTCGTCCTGGTACGCGGTGCTCGCCGACTTCAGCGTGATTCGCAAGGGCGCGATCCTGGCGGTGTCCAGCCCGCTGCTCGCGTCGCTCGCGATCAAGGAGCAGGTGGATCCCGAGGAGCTGGGCGGCTGGCGGCTGCACGCCGAGGTCACCGGCTTCGCCGACCAGGTCGTCGACAGCGACGAGGAGGCGCTCGACGCGATCAAGGCGTTCCTGTCGTACCTGCCGGGCCACCACAACGAGGCGCCGCCGCAAGCCGCGGTGCCGGCCGGTTCGGGCGAGGGCATGCGCGACATCCTGAACCACTTGCCGTCGAGCCGCACCCAGGTCTACGACGTGCGCAAGGTGATCCGCGCGATCGTCGACAAGGACAGCTTCTTCGAGTTGAAGCCGCGCTTCGGCAAGGTGGCGGTGACCGGCCTCGCGCGACTCGACGGGCGCACCGTGGGCATCGCCGCCAACAACCCGCTCGTGAAGGGCGGCGCGATGGACACCGAGGCCTGCGAGAAGATCACCAGCTTCCTGGTGCTGTGCGATTCCTTCAACATCCCGATCGTGATGTTCGTCGACACGCCCGGGTTTGTCATCGGCACCGACGCCGAGCGCAAGCGCGCGCCGGGCAAGATCATGAACTTCATGAACGCGCTGGCGCTGGTGACCGTGCCGAAGCTCTCCGTGATCCTGCGCAAAAGCTACGGCCAGGCCTATCTCAACATGGGCGGCGGCCGCAATTCCGACGAGGTCGCGGCGTGGCCGACGGCGGAAGTGAGCTTCATGGACGCGCAGTTCGGCGAGAAGGTGGTGCGCGGCCTCGAGCCGGGCCACCCCGGCTTCGACTAGGCGTACGCGCAGATGAACCGCGACAGCCAGGTGTGGGACATGGCCTCGGTGT
>CAZGTK010000483.1:0-2348 GCA_964528415.1 uncultured Burkholderiales bacterium
ACGCTGGAAGTGAGCCCGCTGCGCAAGGCCTTCACGGTGATCCTGCCGGCGGCGGCGCCCACGATCCTGACCGGCATGCGGATCTCGATCGGCATCGCCTGGCTGGTGATCGTCGCGGCCGAGATGCTGGTCGGCGGCACCGGCATCGGCTACTTCGTCTGGAACGAGTGGAACAACCTGTCGATCACCAACATCCTGTCGGCGATCCTGGCGATCGGGCTGATCGGCATGCTGCTCGACGCGATCCTGAACCGCCTCGCCCGGGCGGTGACCTTCCCGGAGTGAGCGCCATGACCGAGCAGCCCTTCGTCAAGCTGGAAGGCATCGCCAAGCGCTACCCTGCGCGCGACGGCGGCTCCACCACCGTTTTCGAGGACGTCTGGCTCGACTTCGGCCAGGGCGAGTTCGTCTGCGTGATCGGCCATTCCGGCTGCGGCAAGACCACCATCCTCAACATCCTCTCCGGCCTGGAGCGCCCGAGCGACGGCTACGTCTTCATCCAGGGCCGCGAGATCGGCGGCCCCAGCCTCGACCGCGCCGTGATCTTCCAGAGCCACGCGCTGCTGCCGTGGCTCACCGTGATGCAGAACATCGCCTTCGCGGTGAAGTCGAAGTGGCCCGACTGGGACAAGACCAAGGTCCGCGAGCACTGCCAGAAGTACATCGATCTCGTGAACCTGACCGGCTCGGAGAAGAAGCGGCCGGCGGAGCTTTCCGGCGGCATGAAGCAGCGCGTCGGCATCGCCCGCGCGCTCGCGATCGAGCCCAAGATGCTGCTGATGGACGAGCCGTTCTCCGCGCTCGACGCGCTCACGCGCGGCGTGCTGCAGGAGGAGGTGCTGAAGATCTGCGCCGAGACCCGGCAGACGGTGTTCATGATCACGCACGACGTCGACGAGGCGATCCTGCTCGCCGACAAGATCGTGCTGATGACCAACGGACCCGGCGCGCGCATCGCCGAGGTGGTGCTGAACACGCTGCCGCGCGACCGAAATCGCCACGACATGCACCGGCACCCGCATTACTATCCGATCCGCAATCACCTGCTGGATTTCCTGATCGACCGCTCCAAGAGCTTCGATGAGGAGATCGCCGGCAAGGCCTACGATCCCAAGAACCCCCCGCTCGTCATGCCCGGCATCAGCGAGGCGCCTGCCGAGCGGCGCCCCGCGCCGGCCGTGGCCGGCCTCCGCACCTGACCGAAGGAGACACCCATGAAGCACGCCAGCAGTGAAGGAATGACCGTGATGGCCAAGCCCATGACCCGCGTCGACGTGACCGAGGCGATCGTCGCCGCCAAGATCCAGAAGGGCCTGACCTGGAAGGAGATCGCCGCCAAGATCGGCAAGAGCGCGGAGTGGACCACCGCCGCGCTGCTGGGGCAGATGCAGCTCACCAAGGAGCAGGCCGAAGCCGCCGGCAAGCTGTTCGACCTGCCCGAGGAGGCGGTCAAGCTGCTGCAGGTGGTGCCCTACAAGGGCTCGCTGCCGACCGCCGTGCCCACCGACCCGCTGATCTACCGCTTCTACGAGCTGGTGAACGTCTACGGCACGACGTTCAAGGAACTCATCCACGAGGAGTTCGGCGACGGCATCATGAGCGCGATCGACTTCGAGATGAAGCTCGAGCGGCTGCCCGACCCCAAGGGCGACCGCGTGAAGATCACGATGAGCGGGAAGTACCTGTCCTACAAGTCGTACTGATCGCGACGCGCTCCGCGCGCGATCGATTCCGCGGGATCAAGAGGCCCGATGGGCCTTTGTCCCGCGGAGCGAGCAGGAACCGCGCGGCCGCGAGCGCCCGCGGCCGTTGAACCAAGCGCCCGCCGGCGGCTCGAACGGGCATGCGGCGCCCGCTTCGCTTCCTCGTCCTGATCCCCCTCGCGCTCGCCTGCGGCACCGCCGCCGGGCAGGATCCCTCGCGCGACGCCGTCCAGCGCGAGCTGCAGCGCCGCGAGCTCCAGCAGCAGCAGACCCAGCAGCGCATCCAGCAGGGCGTCGACGTGCGCGGCGCGGGCGCGCCCGAGTCGCGCAGCCGCGAGCAGCTCAAGCTGCAGCAGGACCTGCGCCTGCAGCAGCTCGGGCAGCGCCAGGAGCGGGAGCTCTCGGAGCAGGAACGCGTGGATGCCGACCGGCCCGCGGGAGCGGCGGCCGCCGAGGCCGAGCGCCGGCGCGAGCGGCAGGAGCTTGAGGACCGCACGCGCCGGGAAATGGCGCCGGCCGCGCCGCGCGACCAGCCTACGCGCTGAGCCGTGCGCCGCCGGCGGCGAGGCGCGCCAGCAGCTTCTCGTGGATGCCGCCGAAACCGCCGTTGCTCATGACCAGCACGTGGTCGCCGGGGCGCGCCGC
>CAZGTK010000484.1:0-2321 GCA_964528415.1 uncultured Burkholderiales bacterium
ATTCCCAGCTGCGCCGCGAGGATCTCGGCGCAACGCTCCGCGTCGCGCGGATCCACCAGCAGCCGCATGTCGGCCAGGCCGAGATCGGGCAGCAGGCTGGAGAAGTTCTCGTTGGTGACGAGGTAGGCCACGCCGGCGGCGTCCAGATGCAGCTTGATCAGCAGCACTTCCTGCGTGCTGGCCGGGCGGTAGAGCTCGACGTAGCCTTCGTCCACGGGGGCGGGGTCGGGCGCTGCCGGGAGGTCAGTGGGCCGGGTCGTCGGGGCTGCGCGGGTGGTGCGGGCGCATCAGCGCCAGCAGGTCGGCGCTGTCGGCGTACGGCGCCCGGCCCGACCTCGGCACAGGCCTGAGCTCCTCCTCGAGGTCTTCGAGGCGTCGCGGCGGGTTGCCGTCGTGGATCTGGTACTCGCGTCGCTGCAGGAAGGCGTCGCGCACGAAGACGTAGCGGTCCACCGCGGCCTTCTCCAGCACGTTGTCGACGTCGAGCAGGTCGGCGCGGATCTGGATCACCCGCACCGTCGCGAGGCTCCAGTTGAGCGCGGGCTCGCTGCTCCAGAACAGCGGCGAGGTGTAGATGTCGCCCACCAGGCCCACCGTGTCGCGGCCGCTGCTGGGTCCGAACAGCGGCAGGACGATGTACGGTCCGGCCGGCACGCCCCAGTAGCCGAGCGTCTGGCCGAAATCCTCGTCGCGCTTGGGCACGCCGTTCTCGGAGGCGACGTCGACGAAGCCGAGGAAGCCCACCGTGGTATTGGCCATGATGCGCCCAAGGTCATTGACGGCATGGTGCCACTTGAGCTGCAGGACGTCGTTCACGAACACGATGACGTCGTTCAGGTTGGAAAAGAAATTGCGGATGCCCTTCTGCGCCGCGTCCGGCAGAGCGGCCCGGTAGTTCTCCGCGGCCGGCCGGATCACGTCCCGGTCCAGCGCGTCGTTGAAGGCGAACATGTCGCGGTTGAGCTTCTCGAACGGATCGCGCGGGTCGCCGGCCGACGCGCAGCCGGCGAGGGTGACGGCGAGGACGAGCGGCAGCAGGCGGCGGGCGATGGGCATGGGTCGTTGGCTCCTGGCTCGAGGCAGCGGCGAATTATAGCAACCCGCGACGCGGCCACTGGTTTTCCGCGACCCGCATCACGGGGGATAATGCGCGTCTTTTCAGCAATAGCCGTGCCAAGGAGAGGGAATGGATCTCGGAATCAAGGGCAGGAAGGCGCTGGTGTGCGCGTCGAGCCGGGGCCTGGGGCGCGCCTGCGCGGTATCGCTGGCGCGTGAAGGCGTCGCCGTCACGCTGGTGGCGCGCACCGCGGAGGTGCTGGAAGCCGCGGCCCGCGACATCCGCGCCGCCACCCGCGCCGACGTCGTCACCGTGGCGACCGACATCACCACGGCCGAGGGCCGCGCCGCCGCGCTCGCGGCGTGCCCGGCGCCGGACATCCTGGTCAACAACGCCGGCGGCCCGCCGCCCGGCGACTTCCGCGACTGGACGCGGGAGGACTGGATCAAGGCGCTGGACGCCAACATGATCACGCCGATCGAGCTCATCAGGGCCACCGTCGACGGCATGATCGCGCGCAAGTTCGGCCGCATCGTCAACATCACGTCCAGCGCCGTGAAGGCGCCGATCGACATCCTCGGCCTCTCGAACGGCGCCCGCTCGGGGCTCACCGGCTTCGTCGCCGGCATCGCGCGCAAGACGGTGCGTCACAACGTCACCATCAACAACCTGCTGCCGGGCCCGTTCGACACCGACCGCCTGAACCAGACCATTGCCGCCGCCGCGAAGAGCGCGGGCAAGACCGCGGAGCAGGTGCGCGCCGAGCGCGCGGCGGCGAATCCGGCCGGCCGCTTCGGCGATCCCGCGGAGTTCGGCGAGCTGTGCGCGTACCTCTGCAGCGCGCAGGCTGGCTACATCACCGGCCAGAACTTCCTCATCGACGGCGGCGCTTACCCGGGGACGTTCTAGAGGCCGCCGGCGCCGCGGTAAAATGCTCGGCACACGAACGCAAGCCCATCGGCGGGCGCCGCGGCGGTGAGCCGGCAGCCCGCGCCCGAACGCCAAGGAGGACCATCGCATGCTCAAGCTCAAGGACCCGTCGCTGCTCAAGGACCGCTGCTACGTGAACGGGCAGTGGATCGTCGCCGCCGGCGGCAGGACCGTCGCGGTAAGCAACCCGGCCGACCGCAGCGCCGTCGGCACGGTGCCGGACCTCGGCGCCGACGAAACGCGCGCCGCCATCGACGCCGCCAACACCACCTGACCGACATGGCGCGCGAAGCTCGCCAAGGAGCGCGCTAACCTGCTGCGCCGCTGGTACGAG
>CAZGTK010000485.1:0-2309 GCA_964528415.1 uncultured Burkholderiales bacterium
ACGCGACGAAAGGCATCCAGAAAGAGGTGTCGACCGGTACCAGCCTGACCGCGTCGATGCAGAACGCCAACGTGTTTCCCAGCATGGTGATCCAGATGGTGGCGATCGGCGAGGAATCGGGATCGCTCGACGCCATGCTGGGCAAGATCGCCGACTTCTTCGAGCGAGAGGTCGACGACGCCGTCGATGCGCTCTCCAGCCTGATGGAGCCGATGATCATGGTGGTGCTCGGCGTGCTGATCGGCGGCCTCGTCATCGCCATGTACCTGCCGATTTTCAAGATGGGCGCCGTCGTCTAGCGAAGCCCGGGCGCCCGGGGCAGCCCGGGCGCCGTCCCCCGCCGTGTCCCTCCTCACCGCGTTCCAAGCGCAGCCGCTCCTGTTCGTCGTCTTCGCGACGCTGCTGGGGCTCATCGTCGGCAGCTTCCTCAACGTCGTCATCCATCGGCTGCCGATCATGATGGAGCGGGAGTGGCAATTGCAGTGCGCCGAGCTGCGCGGCGAGCCGGCTCCGGCTGCGGACCGCTTCAATCTGCTGGTGCCTCGGTCACGTTGCCCGTCCTGCGGGCACATGGTGTCGGCCGTCGAGAACATTCCGGTGGCGAGCTGGCTGTTCCTTCGCGGTCGCTGCTCCGGCTGCGGAACGCGAATCAGCCTGCGCTACCCCGTGGTGGAGATCCTGTCCGGCCTGCTGTGCGGCTACGCGGCCTGGCATTTCGGCCCCAGCCTGGCCGCCCTCGGAGCATTCGCGTTCTGCTGGGCCATGATCGCGCTCGCGTTCATTGATTTCGACACCCAGCTCCTGCCCGACTCGATCACGCTGGCGCTGCTCTGGCTGGGCCTGCTGCTGAACCTCGCCGGGACCTACACCGACCTGCGCTCCGCCGTCATCGGGGCCGCGGCCGGTTACCTCGCGTTGTGGTCGGTGTACTGGCTGTTCAAGCTGGCGACCGGCAAGGAGGGCATGGGCTTCGGCGACTTCAAGTTGCTGGCGGCAATCGGCGCCTGGCTGGGCTGGAAGATGCTGCCGGCGGTGATCCTCCTTTCCTCGGTGGTCGGCGCCGCCGTCGGCATCGCCCTCATTCTGGCGCTGGGCCGCGACCGCAACATCCCGATTCCGTTTGGGCCCTACCTGGCGGGCGGCGGGCTGATCGCTCTGTTCTGGGGCAAGCCGCTCACCGACGCGTACCTCGGGACCTTCTGATCGTGCTGGTCGGCCTGACCGGCGGCATCGGCAGCGGCAAGAGCACCGTCGCGACGCGGCTGCGCGAACTCGGCGCTGCCGTCGTCGACACGGACGAGATCTCGCATCGGCTGACGGCGGCCGGCGGCGCCGCGATGCCGGCGATCCGCAGCACGTTCGGGGCGGCCTTTGTCGGGCCGGACGGCGCGCTGAACCGGCCGGCGATGCGCCAGCACGTCTTTTCCCACCCCGAGGCGCGCCGGCAGCTCGAAGCGATCCTCCACCCGCTGATCCGCGCAGCGGCTCTGGCGGAAATCAGCCCGGGCCGGGGTCCCTACACCGTGCTTGTCGTGCCGCTGCTGCTGGAGACGGGCGCGTATCGCAGCCTGATCGAGCGGGTACTGGTGGTCGATTGCCCGGTCGACCAGCAGGTCGAGCGGGCGATGCGGCGCAGCGGCCTGACCCGCCAGGAAGCCGAAGCGATCGTCGCGGCGCAGCTTCCGCGCGACCAGCGGCTGGCTCGGGCCGACGATGTCATCGACAACAGCGGAACACTGGCCGCCACGATCGCCCAAGTGGACCGTCTGCATCGCCGCTATTGCGAGCTCGCGGCGCCTTCCTCCGGCTGATCCGGCGTCGATTTGTCATTCGAGCCCCGTTCCTTCACAATGGGGCGAAAAATCACCCGCGCCGCAGTGGTCCTTTACGAGTACCCTCTCAACGAACGAATCCGGACGTTTCTTCGTCTCGAAGACCTGTTCGATCGGTCCCTGTATTTCTCCTCGAAGTTCGACAGCCTGGACCACCACGTTGCGTTGGTGACCATGTTCGAAATCATCGACGTGGTCGGCCGTTCGGAGCTGAAGACCGACCTCTACCAGGAGATCGAACGTCAGCGCGCCGGGCTCGAGAGCCTGCGCGGCAATCCGGCGGTGGCGTCGGAGCGCCTCGAGGAGGTGATTGCGACCATCGAGTCCGCCAGCCGCGGACTGACCAGCATGTCGGGGAAGATCGGCCAGCACATCCGCGACAATGAATGGCTGATGAGCATCAAGCAGCGCATGTCGATCCCGGGCGGCGCCTGCGAGTTCGACCTGCCCTCCTATCATTATTGGCTGAGCCAGGAC
>CAZGTK010000486.1:0-2299 GCA_964528415.1 uncultured Burkholderiales bacterium
TGGTGCTCCTGCCTCTGGTTGCGGCATCGGTCAGGCGATGCCCCCTATCGATTTGTGGTCAATATACGGGACCAAAAACCATAAGGACAACAGGTAATTTTTATTGATATGATAAGGTCCAGCTTAACCGGAGCCGGGCGCTATGCTGCATGTGACTCTACGCCAGTTGCGGGTGTTCGAGGCCGTCGCCCGCCACCTGTCGTTCTCGCGCGCGGCCGAGGAGCTGTTCCTGTCGCAGCCGGCCGTTTCGATGCAGATCAAGCAGCTCGAGAGTCACGTCGGCCTGCCGCTGTTCGAGCAGATCGGCAAGAAGATCTTCCTGACCGAGGCCGGCAAGGAGCTGTTCCACTACAGCAAGGCGGTGGCGCAGCAGCTCGCCGACATGGAGCACGCCCTCAACGAGCTGAAGGGCCTGGAGAAGGGGCGGCTCGCCATCGCCGTGGTCTCGACCGCCAACTTCTTCGCGCCGCAGCTGCTCGCGCGCTTCGTGCACCAGCATCCGGGCGTCAAGGTGAGCCTGTCCGTGGTCAACCGTGAAACCGTGCTCAAGCAGCTGGCCGAGAACGAGATCGACCTCGCGATCATGGGTCTGCCGCCGGAAGGCCTCGACGTCGTCTCCGAGCCGTTCATGGAAAACCCGCTGGTGGTGATCTCGCCGCCGGGACACCCGCTGGCGCGGGAGCGGAAAATCCCGCTCAAGCGACTGGCGGAGGAAGCGTTCGTGATTCGCGAGGCCGGCTCCGGCACGCGCGGCGCGATGGAGCGCTTCTTCGCCGAGCACCGTCTCAAGCTCACCACCAGCATGGAGATGGGCACCAACGAGGCGATCAAGCAGGCCGTGCAGGCCGACATGGGGCTGGGCGTCGTGTCGTTCCACACCATCCAGCTGGAGCTGGAAACGGCCCGCCTGAAGACGCTCGACGTGGCCGGCTTCCCGATCAAGCGCAACTGGTTCCTGGTGCACCGCGAGCAGAAACGGCTGTCCACCGTCGCGCGCGCTTTCCGCGAGTTCCTGCTCAAGCACGCCGAGAAGCTGATGGCCGCCCGCGCCAAGGGCGGCCGGCAGGCGGCGTAGTCGCCGCGGTCGCCGCATGGAAATCCTCGTCGTTCCGGTCACGCCGTTCGCCCAGAACTGCTCGGTGATCTGGGACGAGTCGACGCGGGAGGCCGCCGTCGTCGACCCCGGCGGCGATCTCGACCAGATCCGCGCGGCGCTGAAGCAGCAGGGTCTCAGGCTCACCAAGATCCTGCTCACGCACGCCCACATCGACCACGCCGGCGGCACCGCGGAACTCGCGCGCGAGTTCGGCGTGCCGATCGAGGGACCGCACGTCGACGACAAGTTCTGGATCGACGCGCTGCCAAAGCAGAGCCAGATGTTCGGCTTCCCGCCGGTCGCGAGCTTCACGCCCGACCGCTGGCTCGCGCAGGGCGACAGCGTGCGCGTCGGCGGGATCGAGCTCGAGGTGCGCCACTGCCCGGGCCACACGCCCGGTCACGTGATCTTCTTCCACGAGCCGTCGCGGCTGGCGATCGTCGGCGACGTGCTGTTCAAGGGCTCGATCGGCCGCACCGACTTCCCGCGCGGCGACTACGACACCCTGATCCGCTCGATCCGCGAGCAGCTGTTTCCGCTCGGCGACGACGTCACCTTCGTCCCCGGCCATGGGTCGCTCTCCACGTTCGGCGAGGAGCGCCGCGGCAATCCGTACGTCGGCGATTCGGCCCTGGCCTGATCCCCGCCGCGTCAGTCGGCGGGGACCTCGATTTCGCCTTCGCTCATCAGCACGCAGCGGCCGCCGACGCGGACGGCGCTGACTTCGCCGCCGGCCTTGTCCGCCTGCGCCTCGATCCGGCTGGGACGGCCCATCTCCACGCCCTGCTCGATGACAAAGGCGAGCGTCGCGTCGGTGGCCGGCTCCAGGAGCGCCTGCAGCCCCGCGAACGCCGCGGCCGCCGCGCCGGTGGCCGGGTCCTCGGCGATCCCATGGCCGGGCGCGAACATGCGCGCGCACACGTCCGCAGTGCCTTCGGTCCCGGCCTGCGCGTAGGCGAACACGCCGACCGCACCGTGCTCCGCGAGCAGTTTTTCGGCAGCCTCCGTGCGCAGACGAATGCGCCCCAGGGCTGCCCGCGACGCGAGCGGAACGAACAGAAAATCGACGGGCGCGCCGGCCACGCACGGAAGGTGCGGCACGCTCGCGACGTCGAGCGCGTCGAGCGAGAGCGCCGCGGCGACGGCTGCGGCGTCGACGTCGCCGCCGCGGTGCGGACGCGCCGGCGCGGTGAGCGTGGCGCG
>CAZGTK010000487.1:0-2280 GCA_964528415.1 uncultured Burkholderiales bacterium
AGGACCGCCTGGCCGCGCTGCGCGAAGGTTACGAGCGCCAGTTCCGCGAGCTGGTCGAGGACCTGCCGCTCGCCCGCGACGTGGACCCGCGCCTGGTGCGGCTCTTTCTGCTCGGGGCGCTGAACTGGGCGCAGTTCTGGTACCGCCCCGGCGGCGCCGGGGCGCGCGAGATCGCGGCGGGCGTCGTGCGGCTGCTGCAGGCCGGCGCGCGCGCGGACAAGGAGGAAGCATGACCGACGAGCTGGCGGGACGTCCGCCGCGGGTGCTGGTGACCAAGATCGGCTTCGACGGCCACGACCGCGGCAGCCGCGTCGTCGCGGCGGCGCTGCGCGACGCCGGCATGGAAGTGATCTATACGCCGCCGTGGCAGGAAATACGCACCGTGGTGAAGCTGGCGATGGAGGAGGACGTCGACGTGGTCGGGATATCCTCGCTCGCCACCGACCATCTTCTGGTGCCCGAGCTGATGGACGCCCTGCGCGCGGCCGGGCTCGCCGACGTGCAGGTGGTGGTGGGCGGGATCGTTCCCGACGAGGACGAGGCGCGGCTGCTCGCCGCGGGCGTCGCCGCCGTGTTCCATCCCGGCGCGTCGCTCGAGGCGATCGTCGCGCGCGTCCGCCAAATGACGCGGGAGCGGCGCGCGCTGGTGGCGGCCGGATAGGGAGCAGGGCGATGAACAAACCCGTGACGCCGGCGACGATGCCGTCGGCCTACAGCGAGCGCAAGACGCGGTGGGAGCAGGATTACGGCGGGCAGATCGGCGCTGACCGGCCGCTCGCCAACCGCTCCGGCGTGCCGGTCAAGCCGCTCTACACCCCGGAGGACTGGAGCGAGGCGCGCTACCTGGCGGATCTCGGCTTCCCGGGCCAGCTGCCGGCGACGCGCGGCATCTACGCCACCATGCACCGCGGGCGCAGCTGGAGCCAGCGCCAGCTGATCGGCCTCGGCACGCCGGAGGACTACAACCGGCGGCTGCACGACATCCTCGCCAACGGCGCCACCGCCGTCAGCCTGATTCCGTGCAACTCCGTGTACCGCGGCTACGACGCGGACGAGGTGAGCCCGCTGCTGCTCGGCACCTGCGGCTCGGTGATCAACACCGTCGAGGACATGGACGTCTGCTTCCGCGGCGTCGACGTCGGCGCGATCTCGATCGGGCTCAACGACCCTTCGCCGTTCACGCTGCTCGCTTTCCTGCTCAACGTCGCCCGGCGCCGCGGCGTGGCGTGGGAGCGCATCACGGGCACCTCCAACCAGAGCGACTACATCTCGCACTACGTCGCCAACCACATGTTCTTCCGCCTCGCGCTGCCGGGCGCGCGGCGCGTGCTGCGCGACCACGTCGCGTTCATGAACCGGCACGTGCCGGGCTGGAACCCGGTCTCGGTCGTGGGCCAGCACATGCAGCAGGGCGGCGCGACGCCGGCCGAGGCGATGGCGTTCACGCTCTGCACCGCGATCCAGTACGCCGAGGACTGCATCGCCGCCGGCATGGCGCCGGATTCGTTCCTGCCCCGGTTCTCCTTCTTCTTCGACATCTCGATCAGCTTCTTCGAGGAGGTGGCCAAGTTCCGCGCCGGCCGCCGGATGTGGGCCAAGATCGCGCGCGAGCGTCTCGGCGCCAGCGATCCGCGCTCGTGGCGCTTCAAGTTCCACGCGCAGACCTCCGGCGTCGACCTCACGCGCCAGCAGCCGCTCAACAACGTCGCGCGCGTCGCGGTGCAGGCGATGGCCGGCATCTTCGGCGGGCTGCAGTCGCTGCACACGGATGCGTACGACGAGGCGCTGTCGACGCCGACCGCCGAGGCGGCGCGGATCGCGGTCGCGACGCAGAACATCCTGCGCGAGGAAGCTCACCTGACCGACGTCATCGACCCGCTCGGCGGGTCGTACTACGTCGAGTCGCTGACGAACGAGATGCAGGAAGCCATCGAGCGCATCATCGCCGAGGTTGACGCCGCCGGCGGCATGTACCGCGCGGTGGAGCAGGGCGTCGTGCAGCGACGGATCGGCGAGTCGGCGCTGGCGTTCCAGCGCCGTGTGGACAGCGGCGAGCAGACGGTGGTGGGCGTGAACCGATACACGGTGGACGACGCCGAGGATCATCGCGCGCCGCTCGAGCGGCCGGACCCCGCGCGCATTGCGGCGCAGGTCGAGCGGATCGTGGCGTTCAAGCGGGAACGCCCGGCCGCGCAGGCCCGCGCCGGGCTCGACGCGCTGCGGCGGGCGGCGGCCGACCCGGACGCGAACGGGTTTGGGGCGGTGGTCGAGGCGGCCGGC